>CAZPJF010000143.1:0-8582 GCA_964586095.1 uncultured Gemmatimonas sp.
AGATCGGGCACTCGATCGGCTTCCCGCACAACATGAAGTCGTCGGCGCAGTACCCCGTGGACTCGGTCCGCTCGCGCAGCTTCCTCGAGCGGATGAACGGCCACGTGGCCACGCTCATGGACTACTCGCGCTTCAACTACGTCGCGCAGCCGGAGGACAACATCCCGCCGCACCTGCTCATCCCGCAGGTCGGGCCGTACGACGAGTTCGCGGTGAAGTGGGGCTACGCGCCCATCCCCGGCGCCCGGACGCCGGACGAGGAGAAGCCGACGCTCGACCAGTGGGCCCGCGAGCAGGACCGCTTCCCCTGGCTGCGCTTCTCGACGCCGGACGCCGAGGGCGACCCGGAGGACCTCACCGAGGCGGTGGGTGACGCCGACGCGGTGAAGGCGACCACGCTCGGCATGAAGAACCTGGAGCGCGTGGTGGCGTCGCTCATCCGCGTGGCCGAGGTGCCGGGCGAGAACTACAACGAGCTCGAGACGCTGTACGGCGAGGCGGTGGGCCAGTGGGGCCGGTACATGGGCCACGTGGGCGCCATCGTGGGCGGCGCGTACACGCAGGAGAAGTACGGCACCGGCCCGCGCTTCCGCCCGCTCGAGAAGGCGCGCCAGCGCGAGGCGGTGCAGTACCTCAACCGCACGGCCTTCCAGGTGCCGCCGATGTTCCTCGACCCGGCGATCCTCCGCCGCATCGAGAACGCGGGCGTGGTGGAGCGCGTCCGGCAGCGGCAGACCGCCGTGGTGAACTCCCTGCTCGGCCAGGCGCGGCTCAACCGGTTGATCGAGTTCGAGGCGCTCGCCGAGCGGCCCGCGGACGCGTACACGCTCGCCGACCTCATGAGCGACCTCCGCAGCGGGATCTGGGGCGAGCTCACGCAGGGCTCGGTGCGGGTGAACGTCTACCGGCGCAACCTGCAGCGGGCGTTCCTCGCCGCGGCGGACGCGCGGCTCAACCCGCCGGCGGCGCCCGCGGCGGCGGCCACGCCGTTCGGCGCGGCGGCCGCGCCCACCAACCCGGCCTTCAGCGACGTGCGGGCGGCGATGCGCGCGGCGCTGCAGGACCTCGACGCCCTCGCGCAGCAGGCACTGCCGAAGGCCGGCGACGCGATGACGCGCGTCCACCTGCGGGACGTGCGGACGGAGATCGCGCGGATCCTCGACACCAACCGCTGAGCGGCGTCAGCGATCCGACACGGCGCCCGGTTCTGCGGAACCGGTCGCCGGGTCGAATCGCCCGCCCGCGCGCAGCACGTGCGTCACCACGCCCGTGCCCTGCAATGCCACGCCGTCCGCGCTGCGCACCGCGCGCCGCGCATCGAAGATGACCACGCTGCTCGCCCCCGCCACGCGCCAGCGCCCGCTCGGCTCCACGATCAGCGCCGTCGACTCGTCGATCCCCGCCCCGAGATGCGGTGGGCGCTCGAGCACGAGGCTCAGCAGGCGCCCGTAGCGCTTCCGCCGCAGGAAGTGCTGGTCCACGACCACCTCGGGCAGCAGCCCGAACCCCTCGGCCGTCACCACGTTGTCGCGCTCGATCGTGCCCCACGCGAGCGACGAGTCCGGCCGCGCGCCGCCGGGCCGCCGCTCGTCGCCCGTGATCATCACCGACGACATCACCGCCGCCCCGGCCGACGTCCCGCCGATCACGGCCCCCGCCGCGAAGCGCGCGTGGATCGCGCGCTCGGTCGGCGTGCCCTTGAGCACCGCGGTCAGGCGCGACTGGTCGCCGCCGCCGAACCAGATGCCGGTGGCGCCGTCGAGGAGCCGCGCCACGGAGTCGGTCATCGCCTGCTCGCGCGTGACCCACACGTTCCGCGCCTCCGCGCCCAGCCCGCGCAGCTGCTCCGCCTTCTCCTCGCCGCCCGTGAGCCCCTCGCTCGAGGCCATCGCGAACACGACGATGCGCGCCTTCCCGCGCCCGCCGGCGAGGTCGACGAACTCCTGCACGAGCGCGGCCGGCTGCGGCCCGCCGCCGACGATGTAGAGGGTCCCCCGCTGCGCCGCCACGGGAGACGCGGCCGGGGACGCGAGGAACGCGGTGACGAGGAGCGCGGCCGTGAGTGACGGCGCGGTGACAGGGCGGCGCGCGGCGCGCGGACGGGCAGGGCGGCTGGGCATAGGTCCCGAAACCTACGCCGAACCGTCCGCTACGCGACGGCCTGCGTCAGCAGCCCCTGCGAGCGGACGGCCTCGAGGTGGTCGTGCACCGCCTGGTACTCGCTCCGGACCCACCCGGCCAGCGGCAGCGCCGCGTCGAGGTCCCCAGCGCGCGCGTACACCTCGACCTCCTCGCAGATCTCCGGGAGGCGCGTCGCCCCCAGGTGCACCACCGCGACGGCGAGCTCCTGCACCGCCACCTGCAGGGCGCGCGGGTGCTGCATCGCGATCGCCGCGGTGATCCGCTCGCAGAGCATCGGCCCCTTGGCGAGCGCCTCGTCGAGGAGGTCGGCGAACGCGTCCACGCCCACGAGGCGCTGCACGGAACGGAGCACGGCGTCGTCGACGGCCGAGCGGAGGCGGAGGTCCTGCATCGCGACGTGGTCCAAGGGGGCGCAGGCCCGCCCTGTGCGGCCCCACGTGTGCCTAGTATCGGTCCGCGTTCGGGGGGCTTGAGCGCTCGCCGCGATACCAGTAGCCCACGCCGAGCAGGAAGATCCCGACCACGAGGTAGCTCCCCACCCGCAGCCCCACCTGCCGCAGGTCGCTCGCCTCCATCACCGCCTTCACCGCCGCGTAGAGTGCGAGCCCGAGCCCCACGTGCCGCACCTCCGGCCACTCCCGCCGGCGCCCCACGCCGATCGTCACCACCCCGGCCACGGCGTAGTACGTGATCAGCAGGAAGGTCGCCGTGTCCCGCGCGAAGGCCTCGGCGAGCTCGAAGCGGATCCACAGGAAGGCCGCGAGCGGTCCCGCGGCCGACCAGGGCCCCGCCGCCACCGCGCGCGCCCCGCGGCCGAAGCCGAGCGGTGCCGACCGCCCCACCGCGAACCAGGCGAGCACCGCCGCGAGCGCCACCAGCGACGGGCTCTCGATGAACGGCCGGTAGTCGTACGCGATCCGCCGCTCGAGGCCGTCGTAGGCATACGCCGTCGCCATGAGGATGCTCAGCGCCACGGCGAACGCCGGCGCACGGCTCTCGAGCCTCGCGAACACGAACGCCGCGCCGGCCGCGAGTGCCGCCGTGAGGAGTCCCGCCGCGATGTCCTTGTCGTTCAGGTAGGCGACGATCGCCAGCTGCGCCGCCACAAGCGCGATCGTCGCGTACCGCCCGCGCGACCGCCTCGATCCGGCCAGCGTGACGGCCGCACCGAACGCCGCCCAGCCGAGCGCGACGTGACCACCCGCGGGCTCGTCCCAGCGTTCACCGGTGACCCACGCGGCGAAGAGGAAGCCGAGCGGGAGCAGGAGCTCGTCGATCGAGCGGCCGCCCTCCGCGTCGTCGGCCGGATCGCGCCGCACCATCGCCAGCACGGTGAGCGTCCCGAACGCCGCGTACGCGACGGTCACCCACGACTCGTGCCGCGCGCCGATCGCGAGGAGCGCGACGACGGCGATCCCGAGCGCCGCGCGCGCGAAGAGCCGCCGCGTGGTGGGGCTCCCGAGCAGCACCGCCGTGAGCGCGACCACGATCGCCAGCGCGGCCGGCCGGTACTGCGCCAGAAGGTCGGCGCGGCGCCCGATGTCGTCGATGCCCGCCGTCACGTACACGCCCAGGAAGCCCGCGACCAGCCACCGCGAGAGCGCCCACTCGGCGTCGCGGATCACGAGGATCGCGCCCGCCATCACGAGCCAGCCGTAGATGAGCAGCTGCGTCGCGTTCCCCGTCCCCACCGAGGTCACGAACGGCGCGAGCAGTGCGCCGCCGAGCCCGAGCGCGAAGAGGAACTCATGCCCATCGCGGAGCGCCAGCCCCGCCAGCGCCACGCTCGCCGCCGCGGCCACCGCGAGTGACACGTACGGGTGCACGAGCTGCAGGCTCGGCCCGGCCGCCCACGCCACGAGGTGCGCCACCGCCAGTGCGATCGCGAGCAGTACGTTGCCGAACCGCTCCGCCCCGCGCGCGCGCATCCGGAGGCCGACCACCGCCAGCACCACGCCCGCCACGGCCCCCAGCGCCACCCGCATCTCCGGCCCGAGCAGCCCGCGCGCGATCGCCCACTGGAGGAAGGCACCGAGCCCCAGGAGGATCGCCAGCGTCGCCACCACCACCGTGCCGTAGCGGCCGACCAGCTGCTCCAGGCTCAGCGTCGCGCGCGGGGTGATCGCTTCGCGGTGCGCGGGGGAGATCGGCGGGGGCGGCGCGTCGGCAGCCGGGCGCGGCGCCTCGGGAGCCGAACGCGGCGCCTCAGCAGCCGACGCTCCTCCCGCGAGCGACGCGAACGGCGGGTCCGCCGCCTCGAGCTTGGCGGCCACCGGCCGCCCGTGATGCTTCTCGATCTCGCCCCGGAGGCTCCGCACCTCCTGCACCAGGGCCCGCACCACGTTCTCCAGCGCCTCGATCCGGCGCCGGTCCGTGGCTGCCTGTTCGTCACTCATCTCGGCTCCGGGGGGACGGGGCGCACCGGCAGGAAGATGCCACCCGCGTCCTCACCCGCACCAGCCCACGCCTCGCATCCGCCGCCCGCCGTGCCCCGGAGACGCCGGGTCCGGAGATTCCGCAGCCCAGTTCCGGGAATCCCTTGTGGTCCGCCTCGCCGTCTCACGTGTAGTGTCCCTTGCCGCCCCGTCCCCCGGGAGCGAACCTACCCGGGACTACCGCCGAGGACTCCTCCCGATGGCCGCCACGGACGTCACGAATCCGCAGTACTACCATAAGGTGGTCGACTGCCAGTGGGCCTGCCCGGCGCACACCAACGTGCCCGGCTACCTGCGCCTCATCGCGCAGGGCCGCTACGACGACTCGTACCTCCTCAATCGCGAATCGAACGTCTTCCCGGGCATCCTCGGCCGCGTTTGCGACCGGCCCTGCGAGCCCGCCTGCCGGCGCGGGCGCGTGGAGGAGAAGCCGGTCGCCATCTGCCGGCTCAAGCGCGTGGCCGCCGACAACCGCGGCGACATCACCGCGCGCCTCCCGAAGGGCGCCGCCACGAAGAACGGCAAGCGCGTCGCCTGCGTCGGCGCCGGCCCCGCCTCCCTCACCGTCGCCAACGACCTCCTCCCCCTCGGCTACGACGTCACCATCTTCGAGCGGAACGCGACGCCCGGCGGGCTGATGCGCATCAACATCCCGTCGTTCCGCCTCCCCGCCACGGTGCTCGACGAGGAGTGCGACTACGTGATCCGCATGGGCGCCACCATGAAGTACGGGACGCCCGTGGACTCCATGAAGGCGCTGCTGGCCGAGGGGTACGACGCGGTGTTCGTCGGCAGCGGCGCACCCAAGGGGAAGGAGCTCGACCTTCCGGGCCGCTGGGACGCCAAGGCCAACGTCCACATCGGCATCGAGTGGCTCGCCAACGTGCACTTCGGCCACGTGGAGCGGATCGGGAAGCGCGTGCTCATCATCGGCGTGGGCAACACGGCGATGGACTGCTGCCGCACCGCCAAGCGCGTGGGCGCGACCGACGTGAAGGTGATGGCGCGCCGCGGCCGCAAGCACTTCAAGGCGTCGCCCTGGGAGCTCGAGGACGCCGAGGAGGAGCAGGTCGAGATCGTCGAGAACCACGCCCCCAAGCGGTTCGTGCTCGAGGGCGGCAGGCTCGTCGGCATGGAGTTCGAGCAGCTCGCGTGGAGCGAGGACGCGAGCGGGAAGCAGACCAGCAAGGTCGTCGGCACCGTGACGATCCCCTGCGACGACGTGATCCTCGCCATCGGCCAGGACAACGCCTTCCCCTGGATCGAGCGCGACATCGGCATCGAGTTCGATCCCAAGTGGGACATGCCCGCGGTGGACAAGACCACGCACCAGAGCACGCGCGCCGGCGTCTTCTTCGGCGGCGACGCGGCGTGGGGCCCGGAGAACATCATCTGGGCCGTGGCGCATGGGCACGCGGCGGCCATCTCCATCCACAACCACTGCCAGGGCCTCCCGGTGACCGAGCGCCCGCCCGTGGGGATGACGCTCGTCTCGGCCAAGATGGGGATGCACTCGTGGGCGTACGACAACGACTACGACGCGGCCAAGCGGCAGAAGATGCAGCACCAGGAGCTCACCAAGCGCTTCGCCGACCTCAAGGTGGAGGTCGAGCTCGGCTTCACCGCCGAGCAGACGGCGCTCGAGGTGGGCCGCTGCCTCAACTGCGACATCCAGACGCACTTCACCGCCCCGCTCTGCATCGAGTGCGATGCGTGCGTGGACGTCTGCCCCACGAGCTGCCTCACCATCACGACCAACGGCGACAGCGAGGCGGACCTGCGCCAGCGGCTCTCGGCGCCGGCGCTCAACCTCAAGCAGCCGCTCTACGTCTCGGACGGCCTGCCGCAGACGAAGCGCGTGATGGTGAAGGACGAGGACGTCTGCCTGCACTGCGGCCTCTGCGCCGAGCGGTGCCCGACGGCGGCCTGGGACATGCGCACCTTCGACCTCAAGCAGGCATACGCCGGGGCGGCCCGATGAGCGGCATCAACGACTTCGCGTTCAAGATGGGGACGGTGAACGGCACCGGCTCCGCCAGCGCCAACTCCCTGCTCATGCAGGCGATCTTCCGGATGGGGATCCCGGTCACGGGGAAGAACATCTTCCCGTCGAACATCCAGGGGCTCCCCACCTGGTACGAGATCCGGGTGAGCAAGGACGGCTACACCGCCCGCCCCTCGGCAGTCGACCTTGTAGTGGCCCTCAACCCTTCCACCTACGTCCGCGACGTTGCGACCGTGCGCCCCGGCGGCTACCTC
The DNA here is from genome assembly GCA_964586095.1 of uncultured Gemmatimonas sp. Lineage (GTDB taxonomy): Bacteria > Gemmatimonadota > Gemmatimonadetes > Gemmatimonadales > Gemmatimonadaceae > Pseudogemmatithrix. The sequence continues at coordinate 6,837 of CAZPJF010000143.1, forward strand.
GTGTACGACTCCACCTGGCCGCTCGATCCCGACCTCGTGCGCGAGGGGATCACCATCCTCGGCGTGCCGTTCGGGAAGATGATGGTCGAGAACTTCCAGGGCGACCGCGACCGCACGCTGCTGCGCAACATCGCGTACGCGGGCGCGCTCGCCGCGCTGCTCGGCATCGACACCGCAGTCGTGGAGAAGATGCTCGGCGAGAAGTTCGGCAAGAAGCCCAAGCTCCTCGACGCCAACCACAAGGCCTTCGCGCTCGGCTACGACTACGCCAACGCCACCTTCGCCTGCCCGCTCCCCTTCCACCTGCAGGCGATGGACAAGACGGGCGACAGCATCCTGATCGACGGCAACACCGCCTGCGCGCTCGGCGCGCTCTACGCGGGCGCCACGGTCGGCGCGTGGTACCCGATCACGCCGGCGACCGCCCTCATGGAGGCGTTCAAGGGGTTCTGCGAGAAGTACCGCGTGGACAAGGAGACCGGGCTGCACAAGTACGCCATCATCCAGGCCGAGGACGAGCTGGCGGCGGCGGGGATGGCGATCGGCGCGGGGTGGGCGGGCGCGCGGGCCTTCACCAACACCTCGGGGCCCGGCATCTCGCTCATGCAGGAGTTCATCGGGCTCGCGTACTACACCGACATCCCGGTGGTCATCATCGACGTGCAGCGCACCGGTCCGGCGACCGGCATGCCGACGCGCACGCAACAGGCCGACCTGCTCTCGCTCGCGTACGCCTCGCACGGCGACACCAAGCACCTCATCGTCTTCCCCGCCGACCCGCGCGAGTGCTTCGAGCTCACCGTGCGGGCCTTCGACCTCGCCGACCGCTTCCAGACGCCGGTGTTCGTGGCGAGCGACCTCGACATCGGGATGAACGACTGGATGGTGAAGCGGTTCGAGTGGGACGACGGCTACAAGCCCGACCGCGGCAAGGTCCTCGACGCCGAGGCCCTGAAGAAGGTCCAGAAGTTCTCGCGCTACCTCGACGTGGACGGAGACGGCATCGCGGCGCGCACCCTTCCCGGCGTGGGGGGCAAGGGCGCCTACTTCGTGCGCGGCTCGGGGCACGACAAGCACGCCGCCTACACCGAGGACTCCGATGCGTACCAGGAGCTGGTGGACCGCCTCAAGCGCAAGTTCGAGGGGGCGGCCGAGCACGTGCCGGCGCCCATCATCTCGCACCAGCCGGGCGCCGAGGTGGGGCTCGTGACCATCGGCGGGTGCGAGGCGGCCGTGCGCGAGGCCGCGGACATGCTGCGCGCCGAGGGGATCCACACGGACTACATGCGCATCCGCGGCTTCCCGTTCGGCGAGGCCGTGCGGACGTTCCTCGGCCGCCACGAGCACACGTTCGTGATCGAGCAGAACCGCGACGGCCAGCTGCGGAGCCTGCTGGGCATCGAGCTCGGCGTCGCGCGCGACCAGATGATCCCGGTGCTGGACTACGGCGGCATGCCGCTGACGGCGAAGACGGTGGTGGACGCCGTGAAGACCCATCTCGCGGGGGTGCCCGCATGACCTCGATCGCCAAGCCGCCCGTCAAGCATCCGACAGCGCGCACCAACGGCCTCGGCCTCACCCTCCGCGACTACGAGGGGGTGATGAGCACCCTCTGCGCCGGGTGCGGCCACGACAGCGTGACCGCCGCGCTCGTGCAGGCGGCGTGGGAGCTCGAGCTCGAGCCCCACCGCGCCGCCAAGATGAGCGGCATCGGCTGCTCGTCCAAGACGACCGCGTACTTCATGA
>CAZPJF010000144.1:0-8550 GCA_964586095.1 uncultured Gemmatimonas sp.
TCTTCGCCAACAAGCTCCGCCTCGCGGCGGACTTCTGGTACCAGATCCGCCCGGCGGAGCCGACGACGCAGGTGATCAACCTCGATGACGCCGTGTTCGTCGACCCGGCCACGCTCGGCGCGTACCTCGGCGGCGCGATCGGCCCGACGCTCGTGGCCAATGGCGTCCCCGCCGGGAACGTCAACGCGGTGGTCACCGCGTGGGTCACCCAGCTCGCGCAGATCCCGGGCGGCCTGCTCAACTTCGACAACCCGCTCTACGACAAGAACTACTTCGTCTTCACCTACCAGAACGCGCAGGGACAGGTCGACGTCCGCGGCCTCGACCTCGCGGTCGACTACCTGCTGACGGATGTCTGGTCGGTCGCAGCGACCTACTCGAACCTGAGCCGGAACGTCTTCTCCAAGGCTCCGGGCGCCACGGCGGCCAACCCGCTCACGGCCAACGCCGCCAAGCACCGGGCCTCGGCCACGCTCCGCTTCGACGACCAGGCGCGCGGCGTGACGGGCGAGGTGCGCGCCCGCTACGCGGATGCGTTCCCGGTCAACTCGGGCGTGTTCAACAGCTACAACCAGGGCACCCCGATCCGGTACGACCAGGTCCCGGTGAACTTCTTCCTCGACGCCGGCTTCTCCTGGCGGCTGCCGTTCGCGCAGAACGTCCGGTGGGCGCTCAACGCGCAGAACATCGTCGACAACAAGGTGCGGACCTTCATCGGCGTGCCGGACGTGGGCCGCATGGTCACGACCCGCCTGCAGTATTCGTTCTAGGACCGCTTCACCTGGCAGGACGGAGCGGGGTGGGCCGCAAGGCCCACCCCGCTTCGCTTATGTTCAGGGGTGCTCCCGCTCCTCGATCCCTCCCGCCGCCTCGTCATCGGGCACCGCGGCAACCGTGCCCACGCGCCCGAGGACACCCTCCCGTCGTTCCGTCAGGCCGTCGCGCTGGGCGTCGACGCCGTCGAGATGGACCTCCATCTCTCCCGGGACGGGGTGCCGGTCGTCATCCACGACCCCCTGCTGGAGCGCACCACCGACGCCCGCGGCGCAGTCGCCGACCGGACGGTCGCCGAGCTCGCGCGGGTGGACGCCGGGGCGCGGTTCTCCCGCGACGGCGGGCGGACGACGCCCTACCGGGGCCAGGGGATCCACGTCCCCACGCTCGAGGAGGTGCTCGCCGCGCTCCCGACGATCCCGCTCATCCTCGAGATCAAGGCGCTCGAGGCCGCCCGCCCGGTGCTCGACCTGCTGGAGCGGACCGGGGCACGGGAACGGGTCGTGGTGGGTTCGTTCCTCGACGCGGCGCTGGTGCCGTTCGCCCAGGCGGGGATCGCGGTCGCCCCGGCGGTGCGCACCCTCGCCGGCCTCTACGTCCCCGCCGTCCTCGGGCTGCGGCGCCCCCTGCCCTTCCAGACCATGTGCCTCCCGCGCTTCTTCAACGGCCTCCCGCTCCCCATCCGCGGCTACGCGCGCATGATGTCCGCCGTGGGCCGGCCGATCCACGTGTGGACGGTCAACGCGCGCCGCGAGGCGCGGGCGCTCTGGGAGGCCGGCGTCGCCGGCATCATCTCGGACGATCCCGCAGCGATGCTCGCCGAGCGGGCGGCCGCATGAGCGCCGCCCCCCCCGAGAAGCGCAAGACGAACTACCGGGCCGCCTTCGCCGAGACGAAGAAGCTCATGTGGCAGCACCGCGGCTCGCTCGCGGTGGGGTTCGTGCTCATGCTCGTGAACCGCGGCGCCGGCCTCGTGCTCCCGGGCAGCACCAAGTGGATCATCGACGAGGTCCTGCAGAAGGGACGGCTCGAGCTGCTGACGCCGATCGCGCTCGCGGTCGGCGCCGCGACGGTGCTCCAGGCCGCGAGCTCCTTCGCGCTCTCGCAGGTGATCTCGGTGGCGGCCCAGCGCGCCATCACCGACCTGCGGCGCCGCGTGCAGGCGCGGATCCTGCGCCTCCCGGTGAGCTTCTTCGACGCGACGCAGAGCGGGGTGCTCATCAACCGCGTGATGAGCGACGCCGAGGGGATCCGGAACCTGATCGGCACCGGGATCATCCAGCTCGTGGGCGGCGCGCTCACGGCCACGGTCGCGTTGGCGTACCTCTTCTGGCTCAACTGGGCGCTCACGGCCATGACCATCGGCCTGCTCGCCATCTTCGGCGGGATGATGGCCTACGCCTTCACCAAGCTGCGCCCGATCTTCCGCGAGCGGTCCCGGATCCAGGCGGAGGTCTCCGGGCGGCTCGGGCAGGCGATGGGCGGCGCGCGGGTGGTGAAGGTCTACACGGCCGAGAAGCGCGAGGAGATCGTCTTCACGCGGGGCGCGCACCGGCTCTTCCGCAACATCGCCAGCACCATCACCGGCACGAGCGCCGTCTCCGCGATCAGCACCGTGATCATCGGCGCGGTCGGGATGCTCATCCTCCTCGTCGGCGGGCGCGCCGTGAGCGCCGGCACCATGACGCTCGGCGACCTCGTGTCGTACATCTTCTTCGTCGGGATCGTCTCGTTCCCGGTGGTCCAGCTGGCGCACATCGGCACGCAGATCACCGAGGCCTTCGCGGGGCTCGACCGGATCCGCGAGATCTTCGAGACGCCGACCGAGGACGAGGACGACGCGCGGCGGCAGGCCCTCGCGCGCGTGGACGGCGACGTCGCCTTCGAGCAGGTCTGGTTCGAGTACCGTCCGGGCATCCCGGTCCTGAAGGACGTGACCTTCACCGCGCCGGCGGGCACCACGACCGCCCTCGTCGGGTCGAGCGGGTCGGGCAAGAGCACGCTCATCTCGCTCATCCTCGCCTTCAACCGGCCCCAGCGGGGGCGGATCACCGTCGGCGGGCAGGACCTGGCCCAGCTCAAGCTCCGCGACTATCGCAGTACGCTCGGCGTGGTGCTGCAGGACAACTTCCTCTTCGACGGGACGATCGCCGAGAACATCGCGTTCTCCAAGCCGGGCGCGACGCGCGATGAGATGATGCGGGCGGCGCGGATCGCCAACTGCGAGGAGTTCATCTCGGGCTTCCCCGACGGGTACGAGACCATCGTGGGGGAGCGCGGCGTGAAGCTCTCGGGCGGGCAGCGCCAGCGCGTGGCGATCGCCCGCGCGATCCTCGCCGACCCGCAGGTGCTCATCCTCGACGAGGCCACGAGCTCGCTCGACTCGGAGAGCGAGCGGCAGATCCGCGAGGCGCTCAAGGCGCTGCGCGCCGGCCGCACGACCTTCGTGATCGCGCACCGGCTCTCGACGATCCGCTCGGCGGACCAGATCCTCGTGCTGGAGCAGGGGGAGATCGTGGAGCGCGGGTCGCACCGGGAGCTCATGGCGCTCGGGGGCCGGTACCGGGAGCTGCACGACACGCAGCACGAGGTGGAGCGGGACCTGTTCGTGAATCCGGGGGAGGAGTTGGTGGAGGCGGTGGAGACTGGGCAGTAGGCGGCAGGCAGGGGGAGGCGGGGTGCGGGATGCGAGAGGCCCCCGGACGCGGTGCGTCCGGGGGCCCCTGCGCTGCGGGAGCGGCGGAAGATGCGAATCGGGGAACGTGGCGCCGCGGCTCAGCTGCGCTTGCCGCTCACCTTCGAGCCGTCGCCCGGCATCGACCACTCGCCCTCGGCGAGGTCGCCGTCGAAGTTCAGCGTCATCGTGCCCATGTCGCCCGTGGGGACCGGGAAGGTGGCCACCATCTTCTTGCCGTCCACGGTGACCTTCGAGAGCGGGATCGTGCCGAACTGCGCGGTGCCGATCATCCCGCTCCAGCTCCCGTCGGCGAGCTTCACCAGTTCCAGGGTGACCTCCATGTTCTGGCCCTGCGCCACGAGGCCGATGCTCCACTTGCCCGCCGGCGACCACGCGTCAGCCACCTTGGTGGTCGTCGAGACGGCGGCGCCCGGTGCGGACTGCGGGACCGGGCCGGTCTCGATCCGCGGCGTGCCGGTGACCGAGGTCGACGTGGTCGTGGTGGTCTTGCAGGCGCCCGCGAGGAGCGCGAGGGCGGCGAAGGCGAGGGCGGGTGCACGCATGGGGAAGGGCTCCGGTGAGGGTCGGCGGAAGGCAGGGGGTCTCTCGGCCCTCGCCCCCCGGGGGAGGCGCGGGCCCAAGGGGCGGCCGGACGCGCTGAACGATAGCGGACGACTCGAAGGTTGGACAGGCGATCCCGGCCGACGGTTCAATCCGCCCGGACGGTGCGGTCGGCGGCCCAGGCCCGGAGCTCGGCGATCCGTTCGCGCATCGTGCCCGACAGCGGCCGGGTCGCCGCGAGCTCGGTCGCGAGCATCGCCGTGTCGAGCGGTCGTTCCGACTCGAACGATGCGTGCAGCCCGGACACCACCGCCTGCTCCAGCTCGGCGCCGCTGAACCCCTCGCTCGCCGCCGCCAGCGCCCGGAGGTCGAACCGCGCCGGGTCCTGCCGCCGCTTGCGCAGGTGGATCCGCAGCACCTCCGCGCGCGCGGCCGCGTCGGGGAGGTCGACGAAGAACACCTCGTCGAACCGCCCCTTCCGGATGAACTCCGGCGGCAGGCTCGCGATGTCGTTCGACGTCGCCGTGACGAACACGTCGCCCTTCCGCTCCTGCAGCCACGACAGGAACGTGCCGAACACGCGCCGCGACACGCCGCCGTCCTCCTCGCCGCCCGAGCTCGCGAAGGCCTTCTCGAGCTCGTCGATCCAGAGCACGATCGGCGCCAGCCGCTCGGCGGTCTGCATCGCGCGCTTGAAGTTCTTCTCCGAGTCGCCGATGTACTTGTCGTAGAGGTTGGCGGGGTCGAGCTTGAGCAACGGGAGCCCCCACTCGCGCGCGACCGCCTTGGCCGCGAGCGACTTGCCGCACCCCGGCACGCCGAGCAGGAGCACGCCGCGCGGGAAGCCGAGCCCGAACTCGTGCGCCCGCTGCGGGTCCGCGACCACGGCACGGCGGCGCGCGAGCCACGCCTTGAGCCCCGCGAGCCCGGCGATGTCGCCGAGCCCCTCCTCGGCCGCGCGGTACTCCAGCAGCCCACCCTGCTCCACCACCTCGCGCTTGGCCGCCGCCGCGCGCGCCACGTCGTCGGGGCGCAGCGCGCCGTCCTCGATGATGAGGCGCGTGATCACCCGCTCCGCCTCCTGCAGCGTGAGGCCGATGAGGTTGTTCACGAGCCGCACGCGGTCCTCCTGCGTCAGCTCCACCTTCACCGGCATGCGCGCCGAGTGCTGGCGGATGAGCTGCTCGAGCAGCGCGCGCAGCTCGTTGAAGTCGGGCCCCGGCAGCCGCACCGTCACGCCGAGCGAGCGGAGCGCGTCGGGCAGGTGCTGCTCGGTCCCCGAGATCACGATCGCGCCGCGTCGCGTGAGGAGGTGCTGCACCGCATCCTGCACATGGCTCAGCACCACCGGGTCGTCGAACCACCGGGCGAGGCCGCGGAAGTGGAAGATCGCCGCCCCCTCCTCGGGGATGCGCGCCAGCGCCCTGGCTGGTTCGTCGGTGCGCTCCACCACCGGGTCCGACGGCGACGCCCCGCGGCGGAGGCCGCGGCTGCGGGACCACGAGAAATGGAAGAGCGACAGCCGCGCCGCGATGCCGGCGAGCAGCTGGTCGGCGCGCTCGGACTCCGCGGTGTCGAGCAGGATGAGCGCGTGCTTGCTGCGCACGAGCAGTTCGAGTTCGTCGGCCGTATCTTTCACGCGATGGGTCCCCTGGGCGTGGCTGCGAGCGAAGATACCGAGCGCGGACGCGGCCCGCAGGGGGATGCGGGGCGCGCCTGGACGATGCTCGCGCTCCTCGCCGCCGCCGAGCTGCTCGGCATGTCCCCGTGGTTCACGGGGAGCGCGCTCCGCGCCGAGCTGGCGGCGCGCTGGGCCCTCGGCGATGCGCAGGTCGGTCTCCTCTCGACCGCCGTCCAGCTGGGCTTCGTGGCCGGCACCGCCCTCGCCGCCGTGCTCAACCTCGCCGACATCGTCCCGGCGCGGCGCTACTTCACGTGGGCGGCGCTCCTCGGCGCGGCCGCGAACGCGGCGCTCGCCTTCGCGCCGGACTACGGCACCGCGCTCGCCACGCGCGCACTGACGGGCTTCTGCATGGCCGGGGTCTACCCGCCGGCCATGAAGATGGCCGCCACCTGGTTCCGCGCGCGGCGCGGGCTCGCCGTGGGCGCCGTGGTCGGCGCGCTCACGGTGGGCAAGGCGATGCCCTACCTCTGGAAGCTGGTCCCGGACGCCGGGCTCCTCCTCGTGACCTTCGCGTCGTCGGCGGCGGCGTGCGTGGCGGCGCTCGCGGTGGCGCTCCTGTGGCGGGACGGACCGTTCGCCTTCCCCTCACGGCGCTTCTCGTGGGGCCTGGTGGCCGAGGTCGTGCGGACGCCGCGCTGGCGGCTCGCGACGGGGGGCTACCTGGGCCACATGGCCGAGCTCTACTCCTACTGGACCTGGATCCCCGCCTTCGTCGCGGCGAGCGCGGTCGCCTGGGGCGGAGCGGAGGCGGCGCGCGCGTCGTGGGTGGGCGCGCTCGCCTTCGGCACGATCGCGGTGGGCGGTGCCGGGTGCGTGTGGGGCGGCCTCGTGGGCGACCGCATCGGACGGGAGCGGCTGGTGATCCTCGCCATGGCGGCGAGCGGGCTCTGCGCGCTCGCGATCGGGCTCGTGTTCGGTCGCACGCCCTGGCTCCTCGCGCCCCTCGCGCTCGCGTGGGGCTTCTTCGTCATCGCCGACTCGGCGCAGTTCTCGGTGCTGGTGACGGAGTCGGTGCCGCCGCACGCCGTGGGGACCGCGCTCACGGTGCAGGTCTGCCTCGGCTTCCTGCTCACGACGCTGACGATCCAGGCGATCCCGCCGCTCGTGGCGGCCGCGGGGTGGCGCGCGGCATTCGCGGTCCTCGCCGTGGGGCCCGCCCTGGGCATCTGGTCGATCCGGCGGCTGCAGCGCCTGGGCGCCGAGCGGGCGGGCGCGGCGACCCGCCCGGCGGCGGCCCAGGCGGGTGGGCGCTGACGTGCGCGAGTCGATCGCGGCCCTCATGCGGAGCTTCGACGACGGCCGCGAGCGCGCCGAGTTCTACCGCATGTGGCGGCTCGGGGTGCGCGCGGGGCTCGCCCACCCGGCGATCCTCGAGAAGCTCGGTCCGTTCACCGGCGTCACGCGCGAGATCCATGGCTCGCTGCTCGCGGCCACGCGCGCGCGGCACGACATCGCGTGGGTGGTGCAGCGCCGGCGGACCCTCTTCGAGCCGTTCGAGGCCGCGCTGCTCGTGATGGGCGAGGAGAGCGGGCGCCTCGACCCCGTGCTCGCGGCGCTCGCCGACTTCTTCGAGCGGCAGTACCGGATGATGCTCGTGGTGAAGAAGCGCGTCGCGTACCCGCTGGTGATGTCGCTCGCGGCGATCTGGATCGCGCCGTTGCCGCTGGTGTTCTCGGGGCGGGCCTGGCTCTACGCGGTGCTCGTGCTCGGCGGCACGGGGTGGTGGGCCGCGGCGGGCGCCGGGATCCTCGCCGGGCGCGCGCAGGCCTACCAGCGCAAGCCGCGGTTCGTGCGCGCGCGCTTCGCGCGGACGCTCGCGATGACCATCGAGGCGGGGCTCCCGCTCGGGCGCGCGCTGCGGCTCGCCGCCGACGCGAGCGGCGACCCGGCGCTGCGCGCGCACCTGGCCAGCCGGGACGAGCACGCGCTGTCGAGCACCTCGCTCGCCGAGACGCTCGCCGATGCGCCCGGGCTGCCGCCCGAGTTCCACGCCGCGATCGGCGTGGCCGAGGCGACCGGCGACGTGCGGACCACCCTCGGCCGGCTGGCCGAGCTCTACGAGGACGGCTTCCGGTAGGACGTGCCGCCGCCGCGGGGCCGGGCTCCGGTCCGGGGGGCGCGGGACCCGCCGCCCCGGCCGGTTAGATTCCGGCGTGCCCGACTCGAACCGCCCCGCGCTCCGCGCCATCGCGCTCGCGACCTTCCTCACGCTCGTCCCCATCACGCTCCTCGTGCCGGGGCTCACCGAGCTCGTCGTCGATGCGCACGGCGGGACGCGATTCCAGGCGCACCTCTTCGTCTCGCTCAACCAGCTCGCGGGCGTGGTGGCGGTGCCGTTCGCCATGCGCTGGCACCGCCGGTACCCGGACACGCGGCGCTGGATCGTCACGCTGCTCGCGATCGACGCCGTCTCCTTCCTCGGCATGGGCGCCGCCGATTCGCTCGGCACCCTGTTCGCCTGGCGCGCGCTCGACGGCATCGCGCATCTGCCCGCGGTGACCTTCCTGATGATCGCCGCCAACCGCGCCGGCGGTGCGCGGCGCGGGGCCTCGCTCGGCGTGGTCGCCTCCGCCCTGATGGTGGGCGTCGCCGTGGGCGCGCCGCTGGGCGGCGTGCTGATCGACCGGGCGCGTGACAGCGTGTACCTCGTGGGGGCGGCCCTCCTCGCCCTCGCCGCGCTCTCCGCGGTCGCGATCCCGCGCGCCGCGCTCGGTGGCGAGGCGCCCGCGCGCTCGCGCTACGCGTGGGACCGCACGCGCGTGGCGAGCTGGATGCCGCTCGCCTACGGCTTCGCCGACCGGTTCCTCATCGGCGTGTTCGTGTCGAGCTTCACGCTCTTCCTCACCGAGGTGCA
>CAZPJF010000145.1:0-8507 GCA_964586095.1 uncultured Gemmatimonas sp.
GGGGCGGATTTCCCTCCCCCCCGGGAGGCGCGAGCGCCCCGGGGGGGAGCATCCGCCGCCAGCCCCGTGCGCGGGTCGTCCAGGATGATCGAGATCTCCGCGGTGCTGTCGCCGCCGTCGGCCCGCGTCCGACGATCGCGAGACACGTAGCCCCGCTCGACGAGCTTGTTGAGGCATCGCCGGTACGTCGACACGTCGAGGCGTGCCACCTCCGCGATCGTTCCGCGGCTCGCCCACACGTTACCGCCGCGGCGATCCGCAAACTGGCCGATCGCCAGCAACGCACGCAGGTCGCTCGCGGTCAGCTCGCTGTCGGCGAGCGCGCGCGCGGGGATGATGCAGAGAGAGGGCATTAGCCAGTCGGTGAGTCAGGTGGTTCAGGGGGTGGGGTCGTCAGCGGCGCCCGGAACGCCGCCACCGCGGACTGCAGCTCGCGGGCGGTGGCCGTCGTCCGCGTCGCCAGCTCGGCGATGCGGTCGATCACCCAGTCGGGCATGGCGTGCTCGAGCGTGCTGAGCGCACTCGCGATCCGCCTCGCGGTGCGAAGGGTCTCGACCGGATCCTGCGAAGCACTGAGCCCGGCGTCGCGCATCAGGCGGTGGTAGCGGTCCGCCGTCGCGCGCAGTTCCTCGAGCTCGCTCGCGACGGTGGAGCGGGCGCGGGTATCCGCGTCAGCCTGGATCCGCTCGCGCTCCGCGAAGTCGCGCCCACGGCGCCCCCACTGGTCGCGGTCGAGGATCCGGGCGACCAGCTCGCGCGGCAGGGTCTCGCCAATCGATCGCTGCGCCGGCTGCGCCTTGAGGCGCAACCCGCTCCCCGTCCCCGTTAGCTCAAGGAGGCCCCAGTCCCGCGGGAGCTCGTCCTGCAGCACGACGCCGCGGGGCGCGACGACGAAGAAGCGGTCCACGACCTGAGCCCAGTCGGCCGCCTTCTCGATCGTGGCGAGCTCGCGCAGCCAGTCCGCGCGCGAGACCTTCAGCTCGAAGCCGAGCACCTGGTACGCCCGCCCCCGCCCGCCCCACATGCAGAGCGCGACGGAGTCGAGGCGGCGACCGTTAAGCGTGACCTCGTGCTCGAGCCGCCACTCCGGCGGCTGGTAACGGACCGCGAGCAGCTCACGCAGCTGTTGGGCCGTCACGGGAGGGGAGGCGATTGCCGTCATGCCGGACGGTCCTCACGCGCGACCTCGTGGAACTCCTCCCCCACGCGCTCGGCGAGCCCGCCCTTCGCGTGGCCGTCCAGCCAGCTCACCCGCCAGCGCGTGCGGTCGACCTGGTAATGCACCTGCTGGACCGTCAGGCGGCGGCCGTCGAGCAGCACGATGACGCGAGGATGCGCCGCCATCACTCCACCCCCGGCCATGGGCGTGGGCGGGGACGCAGCACCGGCGCCGGGAACCCCGCGGGCACCGCGACCGACAGCGGCGCGACCTGGACCTCGCGGCGCGGCCGACGCGGCGGACTCGGCACGACGCAGTGGATCAGGATCTCCTCGTAGGGGACGGAGTCGATCCAGTAGCGCACGGTGTCCACGCGCCGCACGCAGAGCTCGTAGCTCGATGCCGGCGCCGGCTGCCGCGGCAGCGCCGTCGGCTCCCCGCACGCGAGCGCCAGGACACCGAGCACCATCGCGGGGTGCGGCCACGCGATGGCCCTCATGCCGCCCCCCGCGTCCGCGCGCGACACGCGGCCCGGTCTTCGCAGTGCACGCGCGGTCGGCCGCGCGCCCCGGAGCGCGGCAGCTCCACGCCGCAGTCCCGGCAGTGGAGGGGCGGCAGCGACGAGCGCCCGCGCGCCGCTGCCGCCACGCGGTCCGCCAGGTGCGCCGCCTCGAGCGCACTCGGCCAGGCGAGGCTCCGCGAGTCCATCGCCGACTGCCGATGCAGCGGCGCCGTCGGGACCGCCGGCGCCAGCACCACGCCTTGGCAGTCCGGGCAGCGCAGCCGCGGCCGGCCAATCGCATCGCGCGTCTCCACGCGGTCGCGCCCGCACCGCGGACACGCGAGCGCGCTCAGCGGCGCGGCCACGTGACCCCCTCGTCCAGCGCGACCGCCGGCTGATACAGCCCGCGCCGCTCGAGGTAGGACGCGAGCGCCAGCACGGCAGCGATCGGCATCCCCCCGACCGCGAGCACCGCCACGAGCAGCACCCGGATCAGCAGCCAGCGACGAACGACCGGCTCACGCCCGACGTCGAGGTCGTACGCGAGCAGCGCATAGCAGCCCGCCGCCAGGTTGGCGATGAGCAGGACACACACCCCAAGCGGCACCGCCAGGGGCGTCGCGGCGAGGCGCGTCAGCATCGCGCCCCCGTTGCCGCGGCCGTCGACCTCCCAACCCGAAAGGTGGCGTCCGATGGCACCTTCCGAGTGCCGCAGTCACCGGCGCGCATCCTTTGAGTCGGAGCGCCGTCGGGACTGTTAATCACCGGGTCACAGGTTCGAGTCCTGTCGCGGGAGCTGATCGTGAAGGGGCGGCCGACAGGCCGCCCCTTCGTGCATCGTGGCACTCGGCGCGCCAATCCTGCCGAGCCCGCCAGGCCCGCAACGCTCGCAAGGCCATCTAGCACCGCGTGGCGCTTCGCCGGCGGGGATGCGACCTTCCCGGTCGTCCCCAGCCGAGGCCCCATGCGCTCTCCTCGCTCCTCGCTCACGTCCCTCGTCGCGCTCCTCGCGGCCGCGCAGGTCGCGCAGGCCGTCCTCCCCGCCCGGGCCACGGCCCAGACCACGGCGCTCGAGCGCCGCGTCGACTCGGTCTTCACCGCGTTCAACCGTACGAGCACCCCGGGGTGCGCCGTGGGCGTCGACCGCGACGGCGCGCCGCTCGTCCGCCGGGCGTACGGCATGGCGAACCTCGAAGCGGGGACGCCGTGGGCCGTGAACACCATCAGCGAGAGCGGCTCGGTCGCCAAACAGTTCCTCGCCGCGGCGCTCGTGCTCCTCGCGCGCGACGGCGTCCTCGCGCTCGACGACGACATCGGCAAGTGGGTCCCGGAGGTGCGCGGCGTCGGCGCGCGGATCACCATCCGCCAGCTCCTCAGCCACACGAGCGGCCTCCCCGACCGCTACACGCTCCACGAGGTGGAGGACCGGCCCGCCGGCGAGACCGACCATCCGAACGCCGAGGTGATGGCCATCGTCGCCAAGCTGCGCGAGCTGAACTTCGCGCCTGGCGAGGACTACCTCTATTCCAACACCGGCTACGTCGCCGCCGCTGCCGTCCTCGAGCGCGCGAGCGGACGTACGCTCCAGCAGTTCACGCACGAACGGATCTTCGCGCCGCTCGGCATGACCGACACGCGGTGGCGCGAGGACCATCGCGTGGTCGTGCCGCGTCGCGCCGCGGCCTACACCGGGTCGCCGAACACGGGGTTCCGCAACGAGCATCCGTTCACACGGGTCATCGGCAGCGGCGGCCTGCTCATCACGGTGGACGACTTCCTCCGCTGGTCCGACGCGCAGCAGCGCGGCGACGGTCCATGGGGGGCCGTGCGCGACTCGCTCTCGGCGGTCGTGCGGCTCAACGACGGGACCGCGATCACCTACGGCCTCGGCGTGGCGACCGACGCCTGGCGCGGCGTGGCGCGGGTCTCGCACACCGGGTCCACGGGTGGCTACCGCGCGGCGCTCTACCGCTTTCCCGCGCAGCGCACGTCAGTGGCGCTCCTCTGCAACGTCGGCGCGGCGAATCCGGCCGCGCTCGCCTCGAGCGTCGCCGCGGTGGTGCTGGGCGACGCGCTGGAGCCGGTGCGCGCCGAAGCCGCGCCGGCGATCGCGGTCCTGCCCGAAGCGCTCCAGGCCGTGACCGGACGCTGGCATGCGCCGTTCAACGAGGAGCTGCTCGTGCTCGAGGTGCGCAATGGGCTGCTGGTCGACAGCCTCACCGGCGGGGTGCTGGTCCCCTGGGGCGCGGACCGCTTCCGGCGCCGGGGCACCGAGGCCGAGGTGCAGGTCGCCGGCACGGGCGACGCCATGCGGTTGCGCGCGGTCGCGCCCGCGACCCGCGCGGTGGAGTACGTCCGCGTGGCCCCACCCGCGACGGGCGCGGCGGCGGCCGCCGCCTACGCGGGACGGTACACGAGCCCTGAACTCGGCGCGCCGATCACGCTCGTGGCGCGCGGTGACACGCTCCTCCTCGACCGCGGCTGGCGCGGCATGGTGCCCCTGCGGCCGCTCTTCCGTGACGGCTTCGACACCGGCGGCGGCGAGCGGCTCCGTTTCACGCGCGATGCCCGCGGCCGCATCACGGGGCTCGTGCTCTGGGCGGGGCGGGTGCGGCACCTGCGCTTCGTGCGGGAGACCACGCGCTAGCGGCGTCCGGCCGCCGCGCCGGGCACCCTGCACCCGACCCGATCCCCCGAAACAGAGGACCCCGATGCGCATCGCATTCCTCGGCCACGGCCACGTTGGTGGCGCGCTCGCCGATCATCTCCAGCGCCTCGGCCACGAGGTCGTCGTGGCCGCGCGCGACGCCGCCTCGCCCAAGCTCGCCGCGCTCCTCGAGCGCAATCCCGCGCTGCGCGTCGCCGACGCCGCCGCCGCGGTGGGCGCGGCCGAGGTGGTCTTCCTCGCCACGCCGTTCGCCGCGCACGCCGAGGTGCTGCCGCCGCTCGCCGACGCGCTCGCGGGCAAGGTGCTCGTGGACTGCACCAACCCGGTCGGCCCGCGGCTCACCCACGGCCTCGCGAGCGCCCGCTCGGGCACCGAGGCCATCCAGGCGCTGGTCCCGCGCACCCGCGTGGTGAAGGCGTTCAGCATCTACGGCTACGAGAACTTCGAGGACAACCGCTTCCCCGACTCCGGCGTGCGGCCCGTGATGATGCTCTGCGGGAACGACGCCGCGGCGAACGCGACGGTCGCCGCGCTGGCCGCCGCCATGGGGTGGGAGCCCCTCGACGTGGGGGACGCCGCACAGGCGCTGCACCTGGAGCACATGACCCTGCTCTGGGTGCGGATGGTGCGGATGGGCGGGCGGTCGCCGCACACCGCGTGGGCGCTGCTCACGCGCCCCGCCCGCTGAGGGTCAGCGCGCCAACGGCACCACCGTGAGCGTGATGCGCGACGGCATGCCGCGGCCGTGGTGCACCGCGTTCCGCGCGACGAGCCCGACCGACTCGTCGTTGTTCCGGCCGCCGGTGTTCAGGTTGCGGTCGAACCGCGGGAAGTTCGAACTCGACACCTCGATCCGGATCCGGTGGCCCGGCATGAACAGGTTGCTGGTGTTCAGCGGGCCGAGCGTCACCTCGTAGACCGTCCCCGCCTCCATGAAGACCTCCTTGTCGTAGCCCTCACGGTACCGCACGCGCTGGATCGTCTCGTCGAGGTTGTACGCCCGGCCGTCGGGGTAGACGTCGAGGAGCTTCACCGTGAAGTCGGTGTCACGGCGGTCGGAGCTGATGAAGAGCGTCACCTCCACGGGACCGCTCACCTCCACGCCCTCCTGCAGCGGTTCGGTCGAGTAGACCAGGATGTCCGGACGCTCCTCCATGCGCTGCTGGTCGAGCGACCCGGCCTGCACCGCGTTGCCGGTGCAGCAGACGTTGCCGCCGTACGACGGCACCGGGCGCATCGGATCGTACGTGAAGGTGTCGCGCGCGACCGTGCGCGGCGCCTGCGGCACCAGCCGGCCGTCCCCCCGCCGCGAGTTCGCGCGGCCGCCGCTCGTCAGGTAGTAGGTGACCGGGTAGGCGTCCTTGGGCGGCCAGCTCTCCGACGCCTGCCAGCGGTTGAGCCCCATCGTGAAGTACCGCACGCGCGGCAGCGTGTCGAGCAGGCCGTTCGCCTCGCCCTTGAGGAAGCGGTCGAAGTAGGCCCACGTCATCGCGTCATAGTCGAGCCGCGCATCGCCCATCGACCGCTCGCCCACCACGGTGTTCTCGGTCGCGCGCTTGTACGCGCAGTGCGCCACCGGCGCGATCACCGCGTACTGCTGGTCGCGCACCGCCGGGGCTCCGTGGGTCCGCGCATGGTTGAACAGCGCGAGATTGGGCCCGACCGACACGTCGTACCAGCTCATGAACCAGTAGCCGGGCACGGTGATCGGCATGTCATCGTGGTAGAGGCCGCCCCGGTACCAGGCCGGATCGTTCGGCGCGCGCTGGATCATGCGGCCGCCGGTCCCCTGGTCCACCGCGTCCGCGAACGGCCCCACCGGCCCGTTCACGGCCTTCAGGATGTCCTGCACGGGGAGGTGCCGGAGCGCCTGCGCCCAGTCCACCGGCGGGCGCTGCGGCGCGAGGTCCCAGTAGGTCGAGACGCGCTCGAGGTCGGCGCGCGAGAGGGTCGCCGGCAACATCGGCCGCTGGGCGTCCTGCACGCCGTACAGCCACGCGATGAAGAGCATCTGCACGGCCCCGCCGCGGTACCAGTTCCCCTGCTCGTACCACCGGCCCACGCGGCCGACGCCGGCGCCGTAGCCCTGCGGGATCATCGCGCCGAGCGCGGGATGCCCGCGCGACGCCGCCGCCATCTGCCATTCCGCGGTGGACGAGCACCCGATGAGGCCCACCTTGCCGTTGGACCACGGCTGCGCCGCGAGCCAGCTGAACGTGTCGTCCGCGTCGGTGAGCGGCGGGCCGAGGATGTCCCACTCACCCTCGGAGAAGAAGCGGCCCCGCTCGTTCTGGACCACGTACGCGTAACCGCGGCGCACGGCGTCGAGCGCCGCGCCCACGTCGCGCGGCATCGCGGACCGCAGGTCCCACCAGTTGAAGTTGTACGGGGTGCGGCTCAGCACGACCGGGGCCTTCACCCCGGCATCGCGCGGCCGGTAGATGTCCGCCTGGAGGCGGACGCCGTCCCGCATGGGGATCATCACCTTGCGTTCGACGACGGCGATGCGCTCGAGCTCCGCGAGCTGGGCGGCGCGCGCGGCGCGCTGCTCGGCGGTGGGCGCCTGGCCCGCCGGCTGCGCGGCGGCGCGGGAGAGCGGCGCGGCGATCGCCGCGACGGCCAGCAGGGACATGACGGCTGGCCAGAGGGTCCGGCAGGCAGTTAGTCGCATCGGGTGGGCCAGAGGCGGCGCGGGCGCGGCGGCCGGTCCCGAGCCGCGCCGAGGGATCGGGATCGGAATGCGTTCCTGCTCAATAGCGGGCGGCTCGTGATCCACCGCAAGTCCGCGCGGACCTGACACCCCGTGCGGGAACCCCTGTCGGCGATGCCCCGTCGGCGGCACCGCGCCGGCGGTACATTCCGCGCCGATGACCACCCTCATCGCCCTCCTGCGCGCGATCAACGTCACCGGCACCGGCGCCCTGCGGATGGCGGACCTGCGCGCACTCTGCACCCGCCTCGGATTCGGGGACGTGCGCACCTACATCCAGTCGGGGAACGTGGTCTTCTCCACGGCGGAGCCGACGCCGACGGCGAAGGCCGCGCTCGAGGCCGCCCTCCTCCGCAAGGTGGGCCGGCCGACGCGAGCGGTGCTGCGCACCGCCGACGAGCTCGCGCGCGTGGTGGCGGCCAATCCGTATCCCGAGGCCCCGCCCGATCGCCTCCTCATCCTGTTCCTCGACGCCCCGCCCGCGCGCGCCGACGCCGCCCGGCTGAAGCGCTGGCCCGTCCCGGCGGGCGAGCGGATGACCCTCGTCCGTCGCGAGCTCTTCATCCACTTCCCCGACGGGCAGGGCCGGTCGCGGCTCAAGGTGCCGTTCGCCGACGTCGGGACGGGGCGCAACCTCAACACCGTGCGGGCCCTCCTCGCCATGGCGCGCGGCGAGCCCTGAGCGCCTAACTTTCCCGCATGACCGCCTCCGCCAAGCCGCTCGTCGGCGTGATCATGGGCTCCAGGTCCGACTGGGAGCACCTCGTCCCCGCCGTCGAGCTCCTCCAGCACCTCGGCGTGCCGTACGAGGCGCGAATCGTCTCCGCGCATCGCACGCCCGACCTGATGTTCGAGTACGCCGCCGACGCCGAGTCGCGCGGGCTGCTCGCGATCATCGCCGCGGCGGGCGGCGCGGCGCACCTGCCGGGCATGGTGGCGGCCAAGACGCTCGTGCCCGTGCTCGGCGTCCCCATCCCGGCCACCACGCTCAACGGGCTCGACGCGCTGCTCTCCATCGTGCAGATGCCCGCCGGCGTCCCCGTCGGCACGCTCGCCATCGGCAAGCCCGGCGCGACGAACGCCGCGATCCTCGCGGCGGAGATCGTCGGGACGCACCGGCCCGAGGTGCGCGAGAAGCTGCGCGCCTGGCGCGCGAGCCGCGCCGCGGACGTCCGTTCGCAGACGCTGCCGTGACGCGCGGCCCCGTCCCGCCGGGCGCGACGATCGGCTTCCTCGGCGGCGGACAGCTCGGACGCATGACCGCGATGGCCGCGCGCACGCTCGGCTACGACGTGCGCGTGCTCGACCCCGAGCGCGACTGCCCCGCGCGCCACGTGAGCAACGTGACGATCACGGCACCCTGGGCCGATGCCGAGGCGGCGCGCGAGCTCGCGACCGGCTGCGCCGCGGTGACGCTCGAGATCGAGCAGATCCCGCGCCCCTCGCTCGAGGCCGCCGCCGCGCAGGC
>CAZPJF010000146.1:0-8503 GCA_964586095.1 uncultured Gemmatimonas sp.
GCCTCCGCGTGCAGCTCCATCTCGCGGATCAGCCCGAAGCCGTACATCTGGTAGATGAAGCCCGCGTCGTCGCCGCAGGCGATCGTCCCGCCGAGCTGCTCGAAGCGCCGGAGCGCGCCCATCCAGATGCGGTAGTTCTCCTTCCAGTAGACCTCGTCGGTCGAGCTCCAGCCGATGAAGTACGAGCCGTGGTTCGCCGGATCGGGCTTGAAGTACTCCTCGAGCGACGGGTGCAGGTAGTCCCTGAACCAGGGCTGCGTCTGCGCGCGCTGGAGGTCGCGGCTCGCCTCGTAGATGTCGAGCGTCGGGACCCAGGCGACGTTCGCCTTCACCATCGCGGCGAGCACCGTGTCGAGCAGGGCCGGGTCGGCCTCGCGCCAGAGCCGCCCCGCCCAGCGGAACCGGTCCGTCTCGTCGTTGTAGTTGTAGTCGCTCGGGAAATGCTGCCGCTTGTCGCGGATCGCGGCGTCGGGGATGCCGTACCAGTGCTCGATCGTGGTCGTGCCGCCCGCGACGTCGTCCCACACGTTCGTCTCCTCGACGCCGACATGGTGCGCCACGCGGAGCCCGACCTTCTTCGCCTCGTCGAGCATCGCCATCAGGATGTCGCGGTCGAGCCCCGTGATCTTGATCCCGTCCGCGCCCTCCGCCTTGAGCGCGCGGACACGGGCGCGCGCGAGCTCCGCCGTGCGCGCGCCGCCGAAGCGCAGGTAGGCGTGGATCCGCGGCGAGATCGCGCCCGCACGCTCGGCCGCGCGCGCCTGCAGCAGGCCCGCGTTCGAGTCGGCTCCGACCTCGCGGATCGTCGTGATCCCCGAGGCGAGCCAGAGCTTGAGCGTGTAGTCGTAGGGCTGCGGCCGCCCCGAGCGCTCCGACTGCAGGTGCGCGTGCGCGTTGATCAGCCCCGGCAGCACGAACTTCCCCGTGGCGTCGATCTCCGCGTCGGCCTGCGGGCGGCGCGCACGCCCCGAGCGGACCGCGACCGGGTCGAGCCACACGACCTGCGCGATCGTGTCCCCGACGATGAGGATGTCGGCCGGACCGCGCGCCGGCGTCCCGTTGCCGTCCACGATCGTCGCGTTGCGGATCGCGAGGCGCGGGACCTTGACGTTGTGGCGCGCCGCGGCGGCCTGGCTCGGCCCCGCTTGCGCCGCGACGTCGGTGGCCGGGAGCGCCGCGGCGGTGGCCGCGGCGAGGACGAGCAGGCGGGACGTGCGCACGAACGCGACTCCGGTGGCGGGAGCGGAAAGGATAGCCCGGACCGCCCCCCCGCAACTAGGGCGGGGCAGGCGAGCCTGGTGCGGCGCACGGCCCCTGTGCGCGCCGCCGCGCGCGCGGGTCGGACATGACGAAGGGGGCCGCCCGCACGGGCGGCCCCCTTCAGCGTCGTGCCGGCGTCACCTCGGCGTCACGCCGCGACTGCCGCCGCCGCCACCGCCTGTGCCTCGACGTGCAGCTTCACCTCGTCGGAGACCAGGACGCCGCCTGCCTCGAGCGCCATGTTCCAGGTGAGGCCGAACTGCTGCCGCGAGATCCGGCCGCTCGCCACGAGCGAGGTGCGCTGGTTCCCCCACGGGTCCGTGAGGACGTCAGCCAGCTCGCCCTTCAGCGTGACCGGCTTCGTCACGCCGCGGATCGTGAGGTCGCCCACGATCGTGAGGTCGTCCTTCGTCCCGGAGATCCGCGTCGACCGGAACGTGATCTTCGGGAAGGTCGCCACGTCGAAGAAGTCCGGCGACTTGAGGTGCCCGTCGCGCTGCTCGTTGTTGGTGGAGATGCTCGCCGCGTCGATCTCCATGGTGAGCGACGTCGGCAGGCCGTCCTCGCCGGTCTCGCCGGTGGCCGAGAACAGGCCGAACGAGCCGCGGACGGTGGAGATCGCCATGTGCTTCACCGCGAAGTCGACGTTCGCGTGGGTGGTATCGATGTTCCAGAGCATGGTGGGTATCCTCGAGTGGTCGTGTGGTGGTCTGCCCTTCTTCTCTCCTGCCTTCTCCCTTCTTCCTTCTCCCTTCCCTCCTTTCCCTACTTCAGCGGCCCCAGCTCCCCGGCGATCGCCTCCCGATGCGGCTCGAGCCACGTCGGCAGCTTGAGCACCTCGCCGAGCCCGTCCACCGGCTCATCCACCGAGAACCCGGGCCCATCCGTCGCGATCTCCAGGAGCTGCCCATCGGGCGACTGGAAGTAGATCGACCGGAAGTACTGCCGGTCCATCACGGGACTCACCTCGAGACCCATCGTGAGCAAATGATCCCGCCACGCCAGCTGTTCCTCCGCGTCCCGGGCGCGGAACGCCACGTGGTGCGTCTGCCCGATGCCTCCGCGCGCCTTCGGATGCCGCGGCGACCAGCCGAACAGCGTCCAACCGCTCGCCGGCAGCACGCGGGTCCCGTCGTAGTTCGCCCAGAACCAGTGCGGCGTGTCGGGGTCGTCCTGGTTGATCGTCCTCTTCACCAGCGAGAGCCCCAGCGCCTGCTGGTAGAAGTCGCTCGCGCGCTCGATGTCGTCGGTCATCCCGCTCACGTGATGCAGCCCCGTGAGCGCCATGTCCGGCGTGATCGCCGGCACCGGCTCCGGATGCGTCGTCGCGGCGATCTCCGCCTCGTTGCGCGTTCCCGGCAGCTGCGACGGCGACTGCGCCATCACCGCGCGCCCGAGGGCGTCGATCGGCTCGTCGATCGCATAGCCGGGCCCCGCCGTGGCGATCTCCAGCACCTGCCCGTCCGGATCGCGGAAGTAGAGCGAGGTGAAGTAGCCGCGCGGCATCGGGCCGCTCACCGGCATCCCGAGGTCCGTGAGGCGCCGCTTCCACTTGAGCAGCCCCTCATGGGTGGGCACGCTGAACGCCAGGTGATGCACACCGCCCACCCCGTAGCGGCCGCGCGGCGCGGTCGGCCACTCGAAGAAGGTCACGATCGTCCCCGGCGCGCCCGTCGCGTCACCGAAGTAGAGGTGGTAGCTCGACGGGTCGTCGAAGTTGACCGTCTGCTTCACCAGCCGCAGCCCGAGCACCTCGTGGTAGAACCGCAGCGTCCGGCGGGCGTCCGCCGCGACGAGCGTGATGTGATGGAACCCCAGGGTGCGCAGCGCCGACATGATTACCTCAACTGATGAATGTCTTACTAGTGAGATATTAAGTCCAAAGAAGAGGCCTGTCAAGGCCCCCCCCCCGGCGGCTGCGACTCCCGCCCTACCCCGGGGGGAGCGAGAGCGCCGCCGCCTCGGTCCCGAGCACCCGCAGCAGGTCGATCGCCTGCCGCTGGTCGGCCAGCCCCAGCCCGCTCATCGCCCGGCGGATCACCTCCGCGTGGCGCGGGAAGATATCCGCCATGAACGTGCGCCCTGCCGGCGTGAGCGCCGCGTACCGCGCCCGGCGGTCGCTCTCGCACAATCGCCGCTCCACGAGCCCGCGCTTCTCGAGCCGGTCGACGAGGAAGGTCGTGCCGCCGCTCGAGACGAGTGTCCGCTTCTGCACATCGCCCAGGAGCAGCGGTCCCTTGTGGTAGAGCGCTTCGAGCACACCGAACTCCGCCGGCGTCAGCCCGTTCCGCTCCATGTCCGCCGTCGCGTGCGCCTGCACGGCGGCGCTGGCGCGCGCGAGGATCACCCACAGCTTGAGCGCCGTGGCGGTCGGGACGTCGGACGGTGGGGATGCCGGCGAGTCGGCGGAGAGGGAGGCCGCGTCGGCGTGGTCGCTGGTTTGCGTTTTCATCTCAGAACTAAGATAAGGGACGCTCCTACTTCTGTCCACCCGTCGGCGGCGCGCCGCTGCACCCCACGCCGGTGCGCGTCGCGATCGCACCGCGCGTCGCCATGGGGGTGCACGTGGACCTCGCGAGAGCTCGCTCGGGAAGGCACATGACCGATCCCATCACGGCGATCACCGTGAGCACCGTGAACAGGAGGACCGTGATCCCGGGGCGGCTCGCGGTGCGCGCGTGCGCGGGCACCGCCCCCTCGCGCACGTGCGTCGTGGGCGTGAGGATGCGGCAGATCCACCGCACGCGTGGCACGCGCAGCGCGCGCAGCGCGCGGCTTGTCCGCCTTCCGCGTCGCGCGCACATTGCGCGCATGACGCCTCGTCGCCGTGTCCTCCTCGCTGCGTGCCGCGCGAGCGCGCGCCGTCTGCCGCCCGCGCTCCTGGCCGTCACGCTCCTGGCCGCACGGGTGCCCGAGGCGGACGCGCAGGCGCTCCGCCTCATCCCCATGCCGCGGGAGGTGACGGGAGCCGAGGCACCACAGCGCTTCCGTGCGACGATCACGTTCCGCGAGATCGAGCGCGCGGAGGACCGCGAGGCGGCGCGCGAGTTCGTGGACGCGATGCGCGAGCGCGGGATCCGCGCCGAGCTCTCCGCGCGCGACCGCGTGTGGCCGGTCGAGCTGCACCGCACCGACGAGCGGGCGGCGGAGACGCTCCTCGCCGAGGCGGGGCTCGCGTTCGACGACGCGATGCGCGACGAGGGCTACGTGCTCCTCGCCTCCGAGCGCGGCGCGCATGTGGTGGCGGCCACCGCCGCCGGCACCTTCTACGGACTGCAGACGCTCAAGCAGCTCTTCGCCGGCGCCGGCGACCACGTGGCCTTCACGCCGGCCCGCATCCGCGACTGGCCCGCGATGCGCTGGCGCGGCGTGCAGGACGACCTCTCGCGCGGGCCCGTCCCCACGCTCGAGTACCAGAAGCGGCAGGTGCGCCGCTTCGCCGCGGTGAAGCTCAACACCTACTCACCGTACTTCGAGCACACGCTCGCCTTCCGCTCGCACCCGCTCATCGCCCCGCCCGGCGGGGCCATGACGCGCGAGGACGTGCGCGAGCTCGTCGAGTACGCGCGCCGCTTTCACATCACCATCATCCCGCAGCAGCAGACCTTCGGGCACCTGCATCACGCGCTCAAGTACGAGCTCTACGCCCCGCTCGCCGAGACGCCGCACGGCCACGTCCTCGCGCCGGGGCAGCCGGGCTCGCTGGAGGTGACGCGACAGCTCTTCGCCGAGATCGACTCGCTCTTCCCGTCGCCGTTCGTGCACCTCGGCGCCGACGAGACCTTCGAGCTCGGCAAGGGCCAGACCAAGCCGATGGTCGACTCGCTCGGGCTCGGCCGCGTCTACATCGACTACCTGCGGGCGATCGAGGCCACCCTGCGCCGGCCCGGGAAGCGGTTCCTCTTCTGGGGCGACATCGCCGTGCGCGACACCGCGCTCGTGCCCTCGCTGCCCAAGGACATGATCGCCGTCGGCTGGGAGTACGGCGCCGCGCGCGGCTTCGACCGCTGGCTCCGCCCGTTCCGCGCCGCCGGCATGGAGACGTGGGTCGCGCCGGGCGTCAGCAGCTGGAACCGCGTGTGGCCCAACTACAACGCCGCGCTCCCCAACATCCAGGGCTTCATCCGCGAGGGGCAGGCCGGCGGCTCGACCGGCGTGCTCAACACCACGTGGGACGACAACGGCGACGCGATCTTCGAGCAGGTCTGGCGCGGCGTCCTCTTCGGCGCCGCGGCGTCGTGGCAGCCCGGCGAGTCCGCCATCGCGCCGTTCGACTCGAGCTTCGCCCTGCAGTTCCACGGCGACACGACCGGTGCGCTCGACCGCGCGCACTGGCACCTCGACCGCGCGCACGCGGCCCTGCAGGAGTCGCGCGCCGGCGACGGGTCGAGCTACCTCTTCTTCGTCGATCCCTTCACCGACGAGGGCGTGGTCGACCTGCTCCGGCTCCGCCCGGTGCTCTCGCGCGTGCGCGTCCACGCCGAGTCGGCGCTGGTGCTCGCGGCGCAGGCGCGGCGGCAGCGGCACCTGCGCGAGCGCGCGGCGGTCGACGCGCTCGAGCTCGGTGCGCGCCGCCTCGACTGGATCGCGGCCAAGTTCCAGTTCGCCGACGAGGTGGTCGCCGCGTACGTGAAGGCGCAGGAGGCCGCGGTCGCCGGGACGGTGAGCTGGCTCGAGCTCGCCGAGCTCTCGGGGATCAACGGCCGGCTGCAGGACCTGCGCGACGGCTACGTCCTCACGCGCGAGCTGTTCGAGCAGGCGTGGCGGCACGAGAACCGGCCGTACTGGCTGCAGAACAACCTCGCGCGCTACGACGCCGAGATCGTCACCTGGGTGCAGCGCATCAACGCCATGGACCGTGCGCGGCGGCGCTTCGCGCGCGACCGCAAGCTGCCCACGCCCGAGGAGGTGGGGATCCCGCGCGCGCTGCTGCCCGTGCCTAGTACGGACTCAACGTCGGTGCCGCCGCGCCCGGCGGGCGCCGCACGCGGAACACCGCGCTCTCAGGAACGTACATCCGCCCCGTGAGCTCCGGCGCGACCTCGGCCACCCGCCGCGGGAGTGCGGCCGGGTAGAGCTTCCCCTGCACGTCGAACACCAGCAGGTGGAAGTGGTCCACGCGGTCGATCTCGCGCGCCATCTCGGGGCGCCACTCGGGCCCCAGCGCGGCGGCCAGCGTGTCGGGTGAGGTGCCCGGCGCGGCGATGTAGAGCCGGTCGAAGGCGAACGGCACCTCGACGAACACGCGCAGCGTCGCCGTGTCGCCGCGCGCCTCGGCCGCCGCGATCGCCGCGGCGAGGTCGGCTTCGGTCTTCTCGAGCCGCTCCGGCCCGCAGGCGGCGAGCACCGCGCAGGCGGCCAGCGCGACCACGGCGCGCGCCCCGGCACGGGCGCGGGCGCGTCCAGCTTCCAGCGATTTCCGTCCGACGTGCATCCGGTCCTCTCGGGATCCGCGTGAACGGGGGGAATGCCCGACAATCTGCGCCGCGTCCGGCGGCCTGACCACCCCCAACGCGTGGGTCCGCCGAGGCGTAGACTTGGGCTGGCACCACGCGTTCCCACCCCAGCCCGAGTCCCACGAGCATGCGACTGCACCGAGTCCTCGCTGCGTGCGTCGGCGCCACGGCCCTCGCCGCGGCACCGCTCACCGCGCAGACCATCGACCAGGCCGTCATCGACGGCCTCCGATGGCGCAACGTCGGCCCCGCCAACATGTCGGGCCGCATCGCCGACGTCGAAGGGATCCCGCATCCATCCAAGACCTTCTTCGTCGCAGCCGCCGCCGGCGGCGTCTGGAAGACCACCAACAACGGCGTGACCTTCCGCCCGGTCTTCGACAACTATGGCGTCGCCTCGCTCGGCGACCTCGCGATCGCCCCGAGCGACACCAACGTCGTCTACCTCGGCACCGGCGAGCCCAACTCCCGCAACTCGATCTCCCCGGGCGGTGGCGTCTTCAAGTCGACCGACGGCGGCCTCACCTGGAAGTACATGGGGCTCAAGGAGACGGAGCACATCGGCCGCATCCAGGTGCACCCCACCAACCCGAACGTCGCCTGGGTCGCCGCGCTCGGCGCGGCCTGGCGCACCAACCGGGAGCGCGGCCTCTACAAGACCACCGACGGCGGCACGACCTGGCAGCTCAAGAAGTTCATCAACGACTCCACGGGCTTCGTCGACGTCGACCTCGACCCACGCGACCCGAACGTGCTCTGGGCGACGAGCTACCAGCGGCTCCGCGGTCCGTATTTCCTCCGCTCCGGCGGCGCCGGCTCCGCGCTCTGGAAGTCGACCGACGGCGGCGAGACGTGGACCGAGGTGAAGGGCGGCGGCTTCCCGGAGACCATGAAGGGCCGCATGGAGATCGCAGTCGCGCCCTCCAACGGCGACATCCTGTACGTGATGGTCGAAGCCGACACGAATCCCAACCCGCGGCCGGCGGCGGGCGCGCGCCCGCAGGAGCGGAAGAGCGGGCTGTACCGCTCCGCCGACGGCGGCCGCACCTGGGAACGCACCGCGCCCGACAACGTGCGCCCCTTCTACTACTCGCAGGTCCGCGTCCACCCGAAGAACCCCGATCGCGTCTGGTTCTCGTCGACGCCGGTGAAGGTCTCCGACGAGGGTGGCAAGAACGCCCGCAACGCGACCATCGGGCTCCACGTCGACCACCACGCGCAATGGATCGACCCGGTCGACCCGCAGCGCCACGTGGTCGGCAATGACGGCGGCATCGGCGTCTCGTTCGACAACGGCGGCAACTACGTCTTCCCCAACTCGTTCGCGATCGGGCAGTTCTACAACGTCTCGTTCGACATGGCCGTCCCGTACCGCGTCTGCGGCGGCCTGCAGGACAACGGCTCTTGGTGCGGCCCGAGCCGGCGGCGGCAGGGCGCGATCACCAACGCGATGTGGTTCACGTTCAACGGCGGCGACGGGTTCGTCACCGCACAGGACCCCACCGACCCCGACGTGATCTACGGCGAGTCGCAGGGGGGCAACGTGGGGCGCTACATCGTCTCGGCAGGACAGCGCACCGCGCTGCAGAAGCCGAACTACCGCCCGCAGTACATGATGTGGGAGGACTCCATCATGAACGTGCGCGGCGACACCACGCGACCGGCCACCGCGGCGCAGAATCGCCTCATCGCCGAGCTCCGCGCGCGGCAGAAGGCGGATTCGGCCGCGCTCCAGCTGCGCTGGAACTGGAACACGCCGTTCTTCATCTCGGCGCACAACAACCAGG
>CAZPJF010000147.1:0-8459 GCA_964586095.1 uncultured Gemmatimonas sp.
CCGCCACCACCGAATCCGCCGAACCCGCCGCCGCCGAACCCACCCCCCCCGAACCCGCCCCCCCCTCCCCCGCCGCGGGCGATCGGGGAGGGCACCACGACCACGCCGCGGCGCCCTCTCCGGCGGCCGGCGTTCGCGAGCACGTTCACCGCGACGAACAGCAGCACGAGCAGGAGGATCGGCGGGAAGCCGCCGGAGCGCCGCCGCGAGCGCTCGCGCGGCACCATGGTCGAGTCGAGCGCGAAGCCGAACTCCGCCTCGTAGCGCTGGGCGAGCCGCGCCGTGATGAGCGTGAGCGCCTCGCCGTACGCGCCCTGCTGCAGCAGCGGCGTCGCCTCGCGCCGGATGTCGCCCGACGTGCCGTCCGTGATGAACCCCTCCGCCCCCTGCCCCACCTGGATGCTGATGTATCCGCGGCCGTCGGCGCTCGTCTCGCGCGGCACGAGGAGCACGACCACGCCCGCGTTCCGCGCGCGTTCGCCGATGTCCGCGCGGGCGCCCACGCCCCAGTCGCGGCCGATCCGCAGCGCCACGTCCCCCACGTCGCGCCCGGCCAGGTCCCGCAGCGTCACGACCGCGATCTCGCCCTGCGACCCCGCGCGCACTCGCTCGATGATGCGCGTCATGCGCGCCTCGTCCTCGGCGCTCAGGACGTCGGCGAAATCGGAGACGAATCCGGTGGGGGCGGGGACCTGCGGCGCCTGCGCGGCGAACGTGAGCGCCGCGAGCGCGAGGAGGAGGGGGTTCACGACAGAATACTACATGGACGCGCGTCACGAAGTTGCAGCAGCCGACCGGTCGCCCCGACGGCTCGCGCGACGCTAGTCCGGCGGCCTGCCGCTCGCGGCCGGCGGGCGACGGCCGTCCGGCGCCGAGGCCGGCGGCGATCCCGGTGGCGGCCGCCTCGGGCGATTCGGCTGCACGCGATCGCGCGAAGAACGCGTGATGATGTAGACCGCGCCCCAGGGCGCACGATCGCCGAACTGCACGGCCGACTGGCTCTGGCTCAGCAGCGCGATGAAGTAGACGTCGGAAGGCAGGACCTGCGCCGTCGGGCCCACGATCTGACCGTCGATGATGTAGGTCATGCACTGGTTGTTGCGGATCGAGCGAATGCAGTCGTTGAGCGAGCGCGGCAGGAGGACGCCCGGGCTCCCCAGCGACCGCATGAGCTGGAAGAAGTCCTGCGCGTTCTCGCGGCGCGCGAGCACGAGCTCCGGCCCGAGCACTCTCCACCCGCGGCGCTCCGCCTCGTCCAGGCGCGTGTCGTTGATCCCGGGGGCCGCCGTGACCGTCACCGCCTCGGCGGCGGCCGCCACCTCGGTCATCAGGAACTCGAGGTCGGCGGTGTCGCTCGGGACCAGCGCCCGCAACAGGGTGTTCCCCATGGAGAACCCGAGCCGGCGGACCTCGATGGTCAGCGGCCGGCCAGGCGGGATCCGGAACCGGAAGGTGCCCGTGGAGTCGGTGGTCTGCGCAGCGAACCGCGTGCCCGCGGAGTCGCGAGCGACCACCTGCGCGAGGTCGAGCGGCAGCGAGGTCGCCGCCACGCGCACCGTCCCGCGCACCACCTGCCCAGACAGGGGGGGCGGAACGAGCGACATCGCGACGGCGAGCGCGATGCAGGGTAGCGCGCGATGGGTGTGAAGCATGAGGGGGAGGGGCCCCCGGGAACCGACGGCCCCCGACATCACGATGATGCCGGGGGCCGCCGGGCGCAACCGTTGGTGCTGCCGTCCGCGCTTACGGCGCGACGGTCCGAGCCGGCTTGGCGTCCACCGTCCAGAGCACGGACGGCTGGGTGTTCGCGGTGCCGGTCGAGTTCGGCGAGCCCGCGGTCTTCCGGTCGAAGACCCAGAGCGTGAGCACCGAGCCGGCGACCGTAGTGCCGCCGGCCGCCTCGAAGTCCGCGGTCTCGGGGAGGCCAGCCGGGCCCGTCACGCGGTTGTGCAGCGAGTTGAGCGTGCCGCCGGTGACGAGTCGCGCGGCCAGCGCGCCCGTCGCACGCGCCACGTAGGCCTGACGGATGGTCTCGACGTTCGCCGCGGCGCCCGACGCGACCAAGGTCCCGAGCTCGGCGGGCGCGTACGCGGTGCCCGGCGTCGCGTCGGCCGCCGCCGCCGCGGTGGGTCCGAGGTACAGGTCCCAGTTGAGCGAGTACGAGAAGTTGTACACGCGCACGAGCAGCCCGGTGGCGGGCGGCGTGGCCGGCGGATCCTCGAGGATCAGCACCCGCTGCGCCGGCGTCGAACCGGTGCGCGCGAAGCCTGCGTGCACGATGGTGTAGTACCGGCCGACCTCGAAGTTGAAGGTCGTGTCGGCGAGCACCACCGTGTTGCCGGCGGCCGGGAACTCGGTCCCGACCTGCTGGTAGGTGAAGACGCGGAAGCGACGGCTCCCGGCCTCGAGCCCCTGGAACCCACCGAGGCCCTCCTGACGGTAGCCGACGTTCAGGAACGTCTGCGGCGTGAAGTCGACCTGGTCCACCCACCGGACGGTCGTGTTGAGCGTGTCGGGGACGGCGTTGATGTAGCGGACGTACGCGAGCGGCGGGATTTCCGCGCGCGTCGGGCCACCGTCCGTGGGCGTGCACGCGGCCGAGCCGAGCGCCACCACGCCGACGAGAAGAGAACGAGCAAATCGCATGAGTCCAGGACTCCGAAGTGAAGTGCGGAACTGCCGTGGCGATCCGGCGCAGCCGGTCACCACCTGATTGAAGGATTCGGTTCGCACAGCGGGGGGGTACAGGGCGGATCGTCCGGATCCCCCCCCAAGCCGTTGATGCCCAAGCCGACGATCGAGTAGACGATCGCCCCGAGCAGGATGCCAGCGAGGACCCAGCTGCGGGTCTTCGAGAGCTTCCGTTCCCGGAACCCCGCGACACCTTCGCGCGGGACCACGACCGTCTCGCCCGTCCAGGTCGTCGCATCGCCTCGAATCGTGACGACCCGGGCGACCGACACCCGGAACGCCGCCGAGTCGACTCCGGCGATGCTCCCCTCCACCATGTCGACGGAGGGGCCCAGCACCTGGTCCATCAGGACGCGCCCGCGATCGTTCAGGATGATCCCGACGCGATCACCACCGGGTGGAACGTCCGTCCGGAACGGTTGGAGCGTGTAGCAGGAGGTCTGGAAGCCGAGGAGCGCCACGCAGACCCCAGCGAGGAGCCGACGCGACCACGCTGCGCCGCGCCGGACCCCCATCGCTGTCTTACCGGTCATTCCCGTTGCCGAAGCCGTAGGTGCCGACCGGAGCGCGCGTCGTGCCGTCGTAGAACGACGTGCGGCGCGCCTGCATCTCCTGGTACGTCACCGGCCACTCGATGACGGTCCCCTCGACCAGGTCGCCCCAGCCGCGGCTGTCACGGAACCACTGCATGAAGCCCGTGAAGGCCGTCTCCATGCGCTTCTCCCACTTCATCGCCTCCCAGATGTTGCCGCACGACACGGTCGTGAACCCCGCGCCGCCGGGCACCTGCGGCACGCACGCGGTGCCGCCGGGGACCGGCGTCGTCGCGTTCGTGACCACGCCGGTCAGCGCCGGCAGGCCGTTCGGGACACGGCTGAGGTCGATGAGCGCGGCAGCGGCGGCGAAGTTGTTCGCGCGCAGGTGCCCTTCCGCCGCCAGCATGTCCATCTCGGTCTTGTCCATCTCGACGAGCGGACCCGTGTTGGTGTTCGCGCGGATCGCACCCCACCGGCGGTGGTCGTACCAGGAGAAGTTCCACCCCGGATTCGGCACGTCCTCACCCGGCGGCCGGTTGCGGATGTACCGCGGGAGCGGGATCGCGACGCTGGTGGGCGACTCGTTCACCTGGGCGGTCCGCGAGTTGCCCTGCGGGAAGCGCAGGTCCGGCGTCTGGATGAGGAACGGCCCGCGGTTGGAACGCGGCGTGGCGATCCACGCCGCGTACTGCCCCGACGTGTCGGCCATGCCGTAGTAGTAGTAGTTCGCGAAGCTCCAGCCACCCGTCACGTAGCTCTGGATGGCGTGGTAGCCCGCGGTCCAGCCGGTCGTACCGCCGACATCGTGGATGTAGTCGGAGGTGATGCCGTTGGTCGCGTCCGCGATGACCGCGGTCCAGTCGACCGCCGCGCGCTCCGCCGGCGTCCGCGCCGCACCCGCGCGCACGCGGGCCCGCATCGAGCGGATGAGTCGGATGAACTCGGTGCGCGTGTACGTCCGCGCGCTGAGCCAGGTGTTCGGGAGCGCGAAGTTCGTCTCCTCGGCCCCGGAGGCGCGATTCGCCGCCGCGAGCGCCGAGTCGAGCATCTCGATCGCCGCCGCGTTCACCGCCGTGTAGTGCGAGAGCGGCGGGATCACGTTGCCCGGCACCGCCGGCGTGACGATCGCCGCGGAGTCGTACGCGGCCGCGAGGTTCCCGAGCGCCTGGCCGAGGATGAAGTAGCCGAACGAGCGGGCGCGCTCATTGCGGCCCACCGACCCGATCGTGCCGCCGCCGTCGACCAGGCGGTAGACGGCCGCCGTGGCGTTCGACGCGGTGCGCGTGAGCACGGACATCGACTGGAACTGGTTGTGGTTCCCGCCGGCGCAGTCGTTGTTGATCGTGTTCAGGATGATGTTGCGCGGGATGTCGGTGCGCGGGCCGCCGCAGAAGTTGTTCACGGTGGTGCCGCTCTCGAGCGACATCTTCTTCGACATCGTGTTCACGCCGTCGTTCGTGCGCTGGGCGTTGTACAGCACCGCGCCGAGGCCGGCGATGACGCCTTCGATCCCTTCCGGCGTCGCATACGCCCGCTCGATGTCGGGCTGGTTGGCATTCGTGACCGCGAGAGCGTCGCCGCACGCGCTGGCCCCGAGAACGGCGGCGGAGAGTCCGCCGACCAGGAGATACTTTCGCATGGTGTTCCTCAGGTGAGGGTCCGGAGGCGGGGCGCCGAGGCGCCCCGCCTCGCGGCCGTCAGAAGCTGGAGCCGATCAGGAAGGTGAACGTGCGGAGATTCGGGAAGCCGTACGAATCGACCGCGACGAGCGCGCCGGAGTTGAACTGGCCGTTGCCGTTGACGCCCACCTCGGGGTCGAAGCCCTGGTAGCTGGACCACGTGATGAGGTTGCGGCCGATGACGCTGACGTTCCAGTCGCCGATGCCGGCGAGCCGGCCGATGCGGTAGCCGATCGAGACCTCGCGCATCTTCACGAAGCTCGCGTCCTCGACCGTCACGTTGTTCGGGCCGAGCACGTCGTACAGGCCGCCGATGCCCACGCCGCCGCCGGCGGAGTTCGCGCGCCAGTAGTAGCCGAGCGGCTTGGCCTGCCCCACGGACTTGCCGATCTGGTCGGCGGTCTTCGACATGAAGTCGCCGAACGACCACTGCCGGCCCTCGTTGAACACGCTCTTGCCCACCGTCGCGTCGAGGAGGACGAAGCCCGTCCACTTCCCGTAGCTCAGCGTGTGCGAGTTCGACCAGCGGTAGCTCGGGAGCGCGCTGCCGAGCTTCACGAGCGCGATCGCGTTGGTCGAGTCGCGCACGTGGAACGGCAGGCCCCAGTTCTGCGAGGTGAGCCCGTACGGATGGTCCGCCGAGGGCACCGTGGTGAACCAGAGGTTCTTGGTGATGCCTTCCTCCGGCGTGTTGCCGGCGCCGACGTACACGATGAAGCCGTCGCTGTTGCGCTGGTAGTCCTGCCCCGTGCCGCAACGCGCCTGGAACGCCGTCGGGAGCTGGCTGCAGCTCGTCACGAACCGCTTGCCCCACATGTCACCGAGGCCGAGGCCCTCGGCGATCTTGAACATGTTGTAGCCCGCGCCGCCCTGGAAGAACTCCGGGCGGTTGAGGCCGGTGATCTTCGACGTCGTGCGGTCGTACAGGATGCGCGACGACCACGAGACCTCGCGCCCCTGCAGGATCGGCACGTTCAGCGAGACCTCGAACGTGTTGTTCGTCAGCTGGCCCGCGTTCAGCCACTGCGTCTGGAAGCCCGCCGAGGCCGGCGGCGGCACCGGGAGCAGCTGGTCGTTGATGACGTTGTGCGCCTGCGTCACCGTCAGCGCGTACCGGTTCATGAGCTCGAGGTCGAAGCCGATCTCACGCTCCGTCGAGACCTCGGGGCGCAGCGCCGCGTTGCCGAGCTGCTGCGGGTTCAGCGAACCGCCCGCGCCGATCGAGAACGTCTCGTACTGCGCCGTGAAGTTCGGGCGGTTGCCCGCCTGGCCGATCGAGGCGCGGAACTTGAGGTCCGACACCTGGTCGAGCGAGAACCACGACTCCTCCGAGATGCGCCACGCGAACGACCCGCGGCCGTACGTCTTCCAGCGCTGCGACGCGCCGAAGAGCGATGCGCCGTCACGCCGCACGAGGCCGCCGAGGATGTACCGGCCCTGGTAGTCGAGGTCGAGGTTCGCGAAGAACCCGATCTGCCGGACGTCCGAGCTGCCGCCGCCGTAGTTGAAGTTGGCGATCGTCGCGTCCGGGTCGCGCAGGCCCGGCACCACGATCTGGCTGCCCTGGCCGTTGAAATTGCGGTTCCGCTGCGCCTCGAACAGGTAGCGGAACGAGAGACGGCTGCTCAGCGCGTCGTCCATCCAGTTCCGGCGCATCGTCACGTCGGCCGAGCCGTTGATCGACGAGTTCATGCTCGTGCCCCGGCCGTTGTAGCCGAGCGTGGTCGGCGCGAGCGAGCTGTTCGTCACGCGGTACCCGCGGTCCTGCTGCTCGAACTGGTGCGTGCTGCGCGAGTCGTAGCCGAAGTTCACCTCGCCGTCCATCCACGCGAACGGCTGCCAGCGCGCCGTCATCTGGCCGAGGAAGCGCCCGATCTCGTTGTTCGGCTGGAAGAACGCCGAGCCGTACGCCGGGTTCTCGTTCTGCGCGCCCTGGTTGGCGACCACCGAGCGGATGTAGAGCCGCCCGCGCGAGTCGCGCGCCGTCAGGTTGGCGCTCGCCGGCTGCCGCGTCACGCGGAACCAGTTGCCGCCCGAGTTGAAGTCGTTCGCGTAGGTGTAGTTGGTGCGGAACGCGAAGGTCCAGTTGCTCGCCAGCGTCTGGTCGACGTTGAGGCGGAACGAGTTGCGCATGTACCCCTTCGCGAAGCGGACCGCGCCTTCCTGCCGGAACTGGTTCGCCGAGGCGAAGAAGTTCGTGCGGCCCACGCGCCCGGTCGCATCCACGGTCGTGTTGTACGTCTGCCCCTGCGTCAGGTACTGGCGGATCGGGTTGTACGTGACCGGGTACGGCGTCGACTGGAACAGGCCGCGCGAGTTCGTCGGGCCCGGGTTCAGCGAGATGCCGGCGTCGTTCGTGATCGTCTTCGGCGGCAGCGCGAAGTCACCGCCCTGGTCGTTGATGCGGTACGCCTCCGCCTCGATGTCGATCGTCCGCGAGCACGCCGGCTGGCCCGCCTCGTTCGCGCAGAAGCGCGTGTAGGTCGGGTCCATCAGCATGAAGTGCGTGAGCGGATAGCGATACTCGTTCTCGATCTCGGACGTGCCGTACTCGAAGTTCGTCCGGAACCGGACGCCCTCGCCCACGTTCTTGCCCGAGCGGGTCGTCACCTGGATGACGCCGTTGCCCGCGCGCGAGCCGTAGAGCGACGCCGCGGCGGCACCCTTCACGATCTCGACGCTCTCGATGTCCTGCGGATTGATGTCCTGCAGGCCACCCTGCGAGATCACGCCGTCGATGATGATGAGCGGATCCTGCCCGCGCCCCTCGGCGTTGATCGACTGGGGGCCGCGGAGGATGACGGCCGGCGCGGAGCCCGGACGGCCCGACGCCGACACGATGTTCGCGCCCGGCACCTTGCCCTGCAGCTGCGTCAGCGGGTTGGAGCCCGGCACCGGCATGTCCTCCGCCGACACCTGCGCCACCGTGAACGGCAGCTTCTTGATCTCCGTCGCGCCCGTCACGCCCGTCACGACCACCTGGCTGAGCCGGTTCACGTCCTGCTTCAGCTCGAAGTCGTGCGTCTGCGATCCCGCGGAGACGGTGACCGTCTTGACGATCGGCACATAGCCGATCGCGCGAGCCCGGAGCACGACCTGCTGCCCACGAACCCGCGCGCCTGGGATGTTGATGGTGTACCGCCCGTCCTCGGCGGTGCCGACGGAGATCGTCAGCGCTTCGATGGTGACATTCGCCCCGTAGAGCGGCGTCCCCGCGTCACTCTTCACCGTCCCGGTGATCGTCGCACCCGCCTGTGCACCCGCCGCCGTCGCCGACGCGAATGACAGGAGCAGCGCGAGGATGGAGGCACCGAGCCTCCGCATCCCAGACCGTCCCAGCATGAGCATACCTCGTGAAGGGGTTTTCCGACGGATGGTCGCGTGCTCACGCGCCATCGCCTGGCCAGCAGACCGACCCGCGCTCGCGCGCCGGCCGGATACAACAATCCCACCTGCCTCGCGCCCCGAGAGCGCGAGGGGAACCATTGGTGCCCTACAGTAACCCGACAGTTAGGACGTCCGCAACCCTGCCTGCCACCGCAACATGCGCCGC
>CAZPJF010000148.1:0-8451 GCA_964586095.1 uncultured Gemmatimonas sp.
GGCGAGGTGCAGCACGGCGCGGCGGCGTACATCCACGACCTGCGAACGATCCTCTTCGAGGACCGGGACGAGGGGCTCTGGCGCCGCGCCTGGCATACGCGGGTGAACGGGAACCTGTACCCGACGCACGGGCTGGGGCCGGTCGCCTGGTACATGGACATCCACAAGGGCGACCGGATGACCACGCTCGTCTCGATGAGCACCGAGGAGCGCGGGCTCTCGCTGCACCGGGAGGCGACGGTCGCCGACCGCGACGACCCCAAGTGGCGCGAGCGGTACGTGACGGGCGACCTCAACACCTCGCTCATCCGCACCGCGAAGGGGCGGATGATCCACCTGCAGCACGACGTGTCGAGCCCGCGCCCGTATTCGCGGCTCAACGCCGTCGCCGGCACCAAGGGCGTGTTCGAGGACTACCCGCCGCGCATCTACGTGGAGGGGAAGGGCGCGTCGCACCGCTGGGCCGCGATCGACGACTGGAAGCAGTCGCACGAGCACCCGCTCTGGACGCGCGTCGGCGAGCTCGCGCGCCGGAAGGGCGGCCACGGCGGCATGGACTTCATCATGGCGTACCGGCTGGTGGAGACGATGCGCGAGGGACTCGTGCCGGACATCGACGTCTACGACTCGGCGGCGTGGAGCGCGCCGATGCCCTTGAGCCAGATGTCGGTGGCCAAGGACAGTGCGCCGATGCGGTTCCCCGACTTCACCCGTGGCCGCTGGCAGGGCGCGTAACGCGCGTCAACCTCCGTCATCCATCGTCCCCCCATGCGCCTCACCTCCCTCGACTGGTTCATCGTCGTCCTCTCGCTCTCGGCCGCCTTCGTGCCCGCGCTGCTGCTCGCGCGCCGGGCCGGCGAGAACACGGCCGAGTTCTTCACCTCGGGACGCGCGGCCCCGTGGTGGCTCATCGGCGTCTCGATGGTCGCGACGACCTTCTCGACCGACACGCCGAACCTCGTGACCGACCTCGTGCGCCAGGGCGGCGTCGCGGGGAACTGGGTCTGGTGGGCCTTCCTGCTCACCGGCATGGCGACCGTGATGTTCTACGCGCGCATGTGGCGGCGGTCCGGGGTGCTCACGGACCTCGAGTTCTACGAGATCCGCTACTCCGGGAAGGCGGCGAGCGTGGTGCGCGGCTTCCGCGCCGTGTACCTCGGCCTCGTGTTCAACTGCGTGATCATGGCGACGGTGAACCTCGCCGCCGTGAAGATCGCGAGCATCCTCCTCGGCTGGGAGATGGAGCGGACGCTGCTCGTCTGCGCGCTGCTCAACGTGGGCTTCGCCGTGATCTCCGGGCTCTGGGGGGTGCTGGTGGCGGACCTCATCCAGTTCGGGATCGCGATGACCGGGTCGTTCGCGGCCGCGTACTTCGCGCTGCAGCGGCCCGAGGTGGGCGGGCTCGCGGGGCTCTTCGCCAAGCTGCCGGCGGAGACGTACGCCTTCCTCCCCGACGCCTCGAACGGGGGCGTGTTCCTCACGGTGTTCCTGCTCCCGCTCACGGTGCAGTGGTGGTCGGTCTGGTACCCGGGCGCCGAGCCGGGCGGCGGCAGCTACATCGCGCAGCGCATGCTCGCGTCCAAGTCCGAGAAGGATGCGCTCATCGGCACGCTGTTCTTCAACGTGGCGCACTACGGCATGCGCACCTGGCCGTGGATCATCGTCGCGCTCGCGTCGATCCTCGTCTTCCCGACGCTCCCCGACCTCGCGCGGGCCTTCCCCGACGTGCCGGCGAACCTGATCGGGCACGACATCGCGTACCCGGCGATGCTCACGTTCCTGCCGGTGGGGTGGCTCGGCCTGATGATCGCCGGCCTGCTCGCCGCGTACGTCTCGACGATCGTCACCCACCTCAACTGGGGGACGTCGTACCTGGTGCACGACCTGTACCGGCGGTTCGTCCGCACCGACGCCACCGAGAAGCACTACGTGCTCGTGGGGCGCCTGGTCACCGCGGGGCTCATGCTCGTGGCGGCACTCGTCACCAAGTACATCAACACGGCGAGCACGGGCTTCACGCTGCTGCTCTCGATCGGCGCCGGCACGGGGCTGCTCTACCTCCTCCGCTGGTACTGGTGGCGCGTCAACGCGGCCGCCGAGATCGCCGCGATGGTGGCCTCGTTCGTGACGGCGGTCGGTTTCCAGGTCGCGAAGTCGCAGGGCGCCGCGGTCGACGCGACGACGTCGCTGCTGGGCACGGTGGGGGTCACCACGGTGGCCTGGATCGTGGCCGCGTTCGTCGGCCCGCGGACCGACGCCAAGGTGCTCGAGTCGTTCTACCGCCTCGTGCGGCCGGCGGGGCCGGGGTGGGCCGAGGTGCGCGCCGCGACCGGGCTCGGCGCCTCGCCGGACTCGATCGCGCAGGCGATGCTCGGATGGGTGAGCGGCGTCTTCCTGGTGTACGCGTCGCTCTTCGGCGTGGGGGCGTTCCTCGCCGGCAACACCGCGCTGGCCCTCACCTGGCTCGTGATCGGCGTGGTGAGCGGCGCGCTGGTCCTGCACGTGCTGCAGGGCTTCTGGCGGCCCGCCGGCGCGGGGTGACGCCGTGGGCGCCGACCGCGGGGACCCGATGGCCCCGCGCGCGACCACGGCGGTGATCCTCGCGCGCGGGCTCGGCTCGCGCATGCGCGCCGACGACGGCGCGGCGCTCACGGAGGCGCAGCGGGCGGCGGCCGCGGCCGGCGCGAAGGGCCTGATCCCGGTGGCGGGACACCCTTTGCTCGATCACGTGCTGGGCGCGCTCGCGGACGGGGGCATCACCGACGTGGTGTTCGTCGTGGCGCCCGGCGAGACCGCGATCCGCGGGCGGTACACGCAGGAGGCGCGGCCGGCGCGCCTCCGCGTGCACTTCGCCGAGCAGGCGGAGGCACGCGGGACGGCCGACGCGCTGCTCGCGTCGCGCGGGACGGTGCTCGCGATCGGCGGCCCGGGCACGCCGCGTCCGGACGACGGCACGCCATCGGCAGCCGGCCGGCCCGCCGCGGCCCCGGTGCACTTCCTGATGCTGAACGCCGACAATCTCTACCCCGCCGAGTCGGTGCGCGCGCTGGTCGAGCTCGACGGGCCGGGGCTGGTCGCGTACGAGGCAGGGGCGTTGATCGCGGACGGGAACATCGAGCCCGGCCGTGTGATGGCCTTCGCGCTCCTCGACCTGGCGCCGGACGACACGCTCCGCGAGATCGTGGAGAAGCCCGCGCCCGACCATCCGCTCGCGCGCGCCGCGACCCGCTGGGTCTCGATGAACCTCTGGCGGTTCACCGACGGCATCTTCGACGATTGCGCGGCGGTGAGGCCCTCGGTGCGCGGCGAGCTCGAGCTCTCGGACGCGGTCCGCGCGGCGATCGCGCGCGGGGTGCGCTTCCGCGCGGTGCGCCAGCGGCTGGCGGTGCTCGACCTCTCGCGTCGCAGCGACGTCGCGGGCGTGGAGGCGCGGCTCTCGGGCCGCGTGCCGAGGCCGTGAGCGAGCGTTCGACGCTCTTCGTCCCCGGCCGGATCGAGCTCTTCGGCAAGCACGTCGACTACGGCGGCGGCCCGTCGCTCACCTGCGCGATCGGCGCGGGGATCACGGCGGAGGTCGAGGTGCTCTCGCGGCCGGTGCTCGAGGTGGAGGACATCACGAACCGCCGGCGCGCCCGGCTGCCGCTCCGCCGCGACGTGCGACCCGGCGGGCCGCATGGCGGCGCGTACGTGGCGGCGGTGGCGCGGCGGCTCGCGCGCGACTTCTCCCCGCTCAAGGTGGGGGTGCGCGTGCGCTCCACCAGCACCCTGCCGCGCTCCTCGGGGCTGTCGAGCTCCAGCGCGTTCGTGACCTTGCTCGTGCTCGCCGTGGCGGAGGCGAACCGGCTGCGCGAGCGGCGCGCCTGGCGCGACCACCTGTCCACGCCGCTGGCGTTCGCCGAGTACTGCGGGGCCGTCGAGATGGGCGGTCCGTTCGGGCCGTTCCCCGGCGACCAGGGGGTGGGCACGCGCGGCGGCGCGCAGGATCACGTCGCGATCGTCTGCAACCAGGCCGACACGGTGGGCGCGTACCGTTACCTGCCGGCGGAGTGCGTGGGACGCGCGGCCTTCCCGCCGCACTGGAGCCTGCTCGTGGGCGTGAGTGGCGTGCGGGCGACCAAGACCGGCGGGGCGCGCGACGACTACAACCGCGCGAGTGACCTGGTCCGTGACCTCCTCGCCCTGTGGAACCGCACGACCGGGCGCCTCGACCAGTCGCTCGGCTCGGCGCTCCGTTCGTCGCCGGAGGCGGCCGCGCGGCTCGAGGCGATGGCCGGGACCGCCGCCGATGCGCCCTGGTTCCTCGCGCGGATCGCGCAGTTCCGCGCCGAGACGGAGCGCATCGTGCCGCAGGCGCTCACCGCGTTCGCGACCGCCGACGCTGCGCTGCTCGGTCGGCTCGCCGTGGAGTCGCAGCAGCGCGCCGAGACCGCGCTGCGCAACCAGGTGCCGGAGACGATGTTCCTCCCCCGCGCGGCGATGGCGGCCGGTGCGCATGGCGCCTCGGCGTTCGGCGCGGGGTTCGGCGGCGCGGTCTGGGCCGCGTGCGACACCGCGGACGTCGAGGCGGTGGCCGCACGCTGGAAGTCGAGCTACGCGGCCGCGTTCCCGCAGCGCGCGGCCAAGGCCGACTGGCTGGTGTTGCGGCCGGGGCCGGGTGTGCGGCTGCCATGACCGACGAGGAACGCGCCTCCCCGCCGCCGAACGGCAGCGCGGCCGTGCTGCCCGGCGCGGCATCGCCGGCGCTCTCGCGCAACGTGAAGGTGCTCGCGACGGTGAGCTTCTTCACCGACGTCGCGAGCGAGATGATCTACCCGCTGCTGCCGCTCTTCCTCTCGACGGTGATCGGCACGTCGGCGGCGGTGCTCGGCGTGATCGAGGGGCTGGCCGAGAGCCTCTCGAGCCTGCTGCGCCTGCCGGCGGGGTGGTACTCCGACCGGATCAGGCGGCGCAAGCCGCTCGTGGTGATCGGGTACGCGGTGGCGGCGCTCGCGCGGCCGCTGGTGGGGCTCGCGCAGAGCTCCGGCCAGGTGCTCGCGATCCGGCTCACCGACCGGTTCGGCAAGGGGGTGCGGACGGCGCCGCGCGACGCGCTGATCGCGGACTCCGTGCTGCCGTCGCAGCGCGGCTACGCGTACGGCGTGCACCGCGCGGCGGACAGCTTCGGCGCGGTGATCGGGCCGCTCGTGGCGTGGGCGCTGCTGACACTCGGGTGGGTGGAGCTGCGCGGGCTGTTCCTGCTCGCGGTGGTGCCGGGGCTGGTGTCGGTGGCGCTCGTGACCTGGTTCGTGCGGGAGGAGCGGGTGACCATCGCGGTGACTCGCGAGGGTGACACCGCGCCCGCGACGGCCGCGAGCCCGCCCCACGCGGCGGCGCCGCTCGGCACGACCTTCTGGCGCTATCTGTTCGTGCTCTTCGTCTTCACGCTCAGCACCTCCACCGACGCGTTCCTCCTGCTGCGCGCGTCGCAGCTCGGCGTGCCGACGGCGATGATCCCGATCCTCTGGGCCGGGCTCCACGTCGTGAAGTCGGGATCGACCGTGCTGGGCGGCACGCTGAGCGACCGGTTCGGTCGCCGCCCGCTGATCCTCGGTGGGTGGGCGGTGTATGCCGCCGTGTACCTCGGCTTCGCGCACGCGTCGCAGGCGTGGCAGGCGTGGGCGCTGTTCATCGTGTACGGCCTGTACTTCGGCGCCACCGAGGGCACGGAGAAGGCCATGGTCGCCGACCTGGTGCCCGCGAGCCGGCGCGGCACGGCGTTCGGCTGGTTCAACGCCGCGCTCGGGCTTGGCGCTCTGCCCGCGTCGGTGGTGTTCGGCGTGGTGTGGGAGCGGTTCGGGAGCGCCGCCGCGTTCTCCATTGGGGCGGCGATCGCGGCGGCGGCCACCCTGATGTTCGTCCTGCTGGTGCCGCGCAGCCGCCCCGCGTGATCCCTCAGCAGCAGCGCGACCCCGGGCGCTCGTACCGCGCCCGGAGCCGTTCCGCCTCGAACTCCGCTTCGCTCATCGGCTCGCGCCCCGGATGCTGCGCGCGGACGTGCGCCACGTAGGCCGCGTAGTCCGGCGCCCCGATGATCCGCCGCAGCAGCGCGGCGAGCCGGCCGAGGAGCGAGTCGGTCACCGCCTGGCCTTCGTCCCGTTCGGGCCGATGGTACGGTCGAACAGCTCCAGGATTCGGCGGTACTCGTCGTTCCACGAGCTCGGCCGCACGAAGCCGTGGTCCTCCACCGGATAGACCGCCATCTCCCAGCCCGTCTTCTCCAGCTCGATGAGTCGCTGCGCGAGGTGGACCACGTCCTGGAACTGCACGTTGACGTCCACCATCCCGTGCGCGATGAGCAGGTCGTCCTTCAGCCCCTCGGCGAAGAAGAGCGGGGACGAGCGGCGGTAGGACAGCGTGTCGTCCTGCGGGAGGTTGAGGATGCGGCCGG
This sequence comes from uncultured Gemmatimonas sp., assembly GCA_964586095.1. Classification (GTDB taxonomy): domain Bacteria; phylum Gemmatimonadota; class Gemmatimonadetes; order Gemmatimonadales; family Gemmatimonadaceae; genus Pseudogemmatithrix. The sequence goes on from CAZPJF010000148.1 coordinate 6,428, forward strand.
TGTACCCGTGGTTGTAGCTCGCCCAGTCGGTCACGGAGCGCAGCGCGGCGCCCGCGCCGAAGTACTGGTCCTTGGTGAAGAGCGCCATGAGCGTGATGAAGCCGCCGTACGAGCCGCCGTAGATGCCGATCCGCTCGGGGGCGATGCCGTGTGCGCGCGTGAGGTACTTGGAGCCGCTCACGTGGTCGTCGAGGTCCTTGCCGCCCATCCACCGGTAGATCGCCGTGCGCCAGTCGCGGCCGTAGCCCGCCGAGCCGCGGTAGTCGATGTCGAGGACCGTGTAGCCCTTCTCGGCGAGGAGGTGGTGGAACATGTACTCGCGCGAGTAGGTGGACCACCAGTTGTGCACGTTGTGGAGGTAGCCCGCGCCGTGCACGAAGATCACCGCGGCGCCATTGGACGCCTTGCCGAACGCCTTCGGGTCGTAGAGCCGCGCCGGCACCTTGGTGCCGTCCTCGCCGTCGATCATCACGATCGGCGGCACCTTCCACGCGTACGAGCGGAACTCGGGCGTGGTGCTCGTGGTGAGCTGCTCCATCCGCTCCTGGCCGGCACGCGCGAGGAAGAGCTCGGGCGGCGTGTTCGGCGTGGAGTACACGGTCGCCATGACCGAACGGTCGGCCGGGCTGATCACCGGCGCGTGGCCGCCGTCGCCAGCGGTGAGGCGGGTCCGCGTGCCGCCGGTCATCGGCATCCGATACGCCTGCCGCGTGAACGGCGAGGGCTCGCTCGTCACGAGGTCGAAGTGCACCCCGTCGTCCGCGCGCGCCACCTGCAGCACCTCCCACGCCCCGCTGGTGAGCGCCTGCTTGGCGCTGCCGTCGGGGTTGGCGGCGTAGAGGTGGCTGTGGCCGCTCTCCTCGGAGACGAACCACGCCTTCCCCTGCGGCGTCCAGCCGGTGCAGCCGAAGCAGGGCCCGTTCACCCACGCCTCGTCGCGCAGCGCGTCGACCATCGCTGTCGCGCCGCCGGCCGAGGCGACCGACCAGAGGTACCGGTTCTTGAAGTCAGCGGAGGTGACGAACAGGAGCGCATGGCGCCCGTCGTCGCTCCAGTCGCCGAGCTGCGCGCCGCCGGCGGGCTTCTTGTCCGGCGTGAGCTCGAGCCAGGTGACCTTGCCGCTCGCGAGGTCGAGGTGGCCGACCTTCTGCGTGCCCTGCGCGTCGCCCACCTTGGTGCGGCCGGGGATCATGCGCGGGTAGCCGTCGGCATTGATGAAGTCGGGGACGTCGGACCCCTTGGTGCCCTGCGCGGGCGTGAAGGTCGCGAGGAGCGCGCCCTTGCCGTCGGGGGACACCGAGACGCCGGTGATGCGCTCCGCCTGCGGGATCCAGACGACGGGGAGCCGACGCGCCTCGGTGGCCTTGCGCTGCGCGGCCTGGAGCGAGTCGTCGCGCAGCTCGTCGCGGATGACCTCGAGCAGGACGCGCTGCTGCTCGGCGAGGGCGGCGCGCTGGCCCTTGGGTGCCTCGGGGTCGCGCGGCGCCGCGCCGCTGCGGATGTCGGTGAGCTGGCGCGTGAGGCCCGTGGCCAGCTCGAGGGCGTAGACGTTGATCTCGCGCACGAAGAGCACCTCGCGCCCGTCGAGCGAGAAGCGCGGGTCGGACTCGACCGCATTCGTCTGCGTGAGGCGGCGATGCGCGATCGCCGCGGCACCGCGCCCGGCCCGCGGGGCGGTGCGGGTGCGCAGCCAGAGGTCGCCGCCGGCGCTCAGCACCTCGCGCTGGCCGTCGGCGGAGCGTCGGCCGGACGCGAGGAGCGGGGCGACGGAGTCCATGTGCGCGTCGGTGACGAGCTCCGGTGTGGCGCCGGCGCGCGCGGCGACGCGGTACGGCTTGAGCTCGTCGTTCCACTTCGCCCCCGGTTCCAGCCAGCGGAAGTAGATCCACTGCCCGTCGGCGGTGAAGCGCACCTGGCCGGGCTCGCGGCCGTAGAGCTCGAGACCTCGCATGATGTTGCGGACCGAGAGGTCGAACGGCTACTGCGCGCCCAGCGTGGTCGCGAGGGTGAGCGCCGTGAGCAGG
>CAZPJF010000149.1:0-8403 GCA_964586095.1 uncultured Gemmatimonas sp.
CTGGCGCACGCTCTTGGCGCGGATCGCCTCCAGGCCGGCCGCCGCGACGATCCGGGGTCCCTCCATGCCCGCGTAGAGCGCGGGTACCACGGGCGTGCCACCCAGCCAGCGTTGCGCGCCCTCGGCGTACGCCATGGTCGCGTCGAACGCGAAGGGATCGCGATGCGCCTGCCAGCCGGTGAGCGCGGGCGCCAGGCGCGCACTCGCCCCGGGGGCCGCATAGATGAAGCAGCCGCCGGGCCCGCCGCAGAGCCACTTGAGGACCCCGCCGGTGAGGAAGTCCACGCCGCTCCGCTTCACGTCCACCGGGATCACCCCCACCGAGTGGTACGCGTCGAGCGAGACCACCGCACCCATCGCGTGCGCATGCGCGCAGAGCGCGTCCGCGTCGAGGATGTACGCCGAGCGGAACAGGACGTGCGACACGCAGACGAGCGCGGTCCGCTCGTCGATCGCGGCGTGCAGGCGCGCCTGGTCGATGCCGATGCCGTCCTCGCTGGGCACCACGACGAGGCGCGCGCCCAGCCGGGGGGCCAGCTGCTGGTAGGCATACAGGACGCTCGGGAAGTCCAGCGCGGTCATGACCACCGTGTCGCGGCCCTGCGTGAAGTCGATCGCGGAGAGGATCGCGGCCTGCGCGAGCGTCACGGTGGGCGCCATGACCACCTCGTGCGGGGCCGCACCGACGAGCGGTGCCACGAGGTCCCCGACGGTGACCGGCATCTCCCACCACCCCTTGGCCCAGGCGCGGACGCCCCACGTGGCCCAGGCGTCCGCGTACTCGGCGAGCCGGGCGGGCACGGCCCGCGGCATCGCACCGAGGGAGTTCGACACGAGATAGGTGCTGCGCGCGAGGATCGGGAACTCGTCGCGGAAGCGGAGGAGCGGGTCGGTCACGGGCGGGCGGAGAAGGCGCGCCGGGGGCGGCGGCACGGCGGTGGAGCGCGCAGCGCGCGCGCGGCGGAGCGGTCCCCGGGCCGCGCACGGGCGCTGCACCGAGTCGCCGGAAAGCTACGCGCGGGGTAGAATCACCGCAGCGGACCGCCGTGATGCGCCGCTCTTCACCTTTCCGAAGGAGACGACCCGATGCGCCTGCGCGCCCGATCCACGGTCATTGCCCTCGCGCTCCTCTCCGCCTCGCGGCTCGCGGGGGCGCAGCTGGCGCCGGGTGCCACGGCGCCCGCCCCGGCCCCGCACGATGCGCCCGGCGCGTCCGCACAGGTGGCGACGGCCCCGGGCGGTCCCCTCGCGCGCACGGTGCGCGCGGGCATCGCGCCCGGACTCCACGGCGTGGCCGAGGCCGAGGCGGCCACGGGACGCGTGAACGTCCCGCCCCAGCCGGCGAACCTCCGCAGGCGCGGCATGCCGCAGATGCTCATCGGCGGCGCGGCGATGCTCGGCGGGCTCATCATCGGCGACGACGTGGGTACGGTCGTCGCGCTCGGCGGGCTCGGGTTCGGCCTCTACGGGCTCTACCTGTACCTGCAGTGACCGACCCGCGGCGCGGGCCCGCACCGCACGCGGGCTCGCGCCCGCGGCGCGACTAGAAGTAGCTCGCGAGCCCCAGCTGCAGCGCCGCGGAGCGCACCGCCGCGTTCCGCAGCAGGTCGTGCGCCCACTCGCGGCGGTAGTTCACCTTGAACACCGTGCCGGGCGCCGGGCGGAAGCTCGTGCCCACGACGATGGCCGACCGGTCGTCGCCGATGAGGCCGCCGGTGGACGCGAACCGGCCGACGTTGAGGTCCACGTGCTCGAGGCGCGTCGTGAGCGCGAGGGTGCCCCCGGCGAGCGGCCCGCGCGTGAACGCGAGCAGCGGCGCGACCACGTCGACGTGCACACCCCACTGGCGCCCGCCCTGCAGCTCCTCGAGCGCCTCGGGGAGCGCGATCGTGGCGAGCGCGGCCTCGCCGCGCAGCGAGATGCCGCGCGGGAGGGTGGTGGCGAGGTCGACGGCGGTGAGGGAGAGCGTGCGACGCGCATCGACGGCGAGGCCGTCGACGCGGAAGGTGTTGTAGGTGGTGGAATAGAACGACAGCCCCGCCTCACCGAGCCGCGCCGCGCGCGCGGCGACGCGGCCCGAGAGCGCGGGCACGCCGTTGTCGTCGCCGGCGAACTGCCCCGCGCGGCGGCCGCTCGCGAGGTGGGTGCGCCCCGTCGCATTGAGCACGACGCCCTCGCCGAGCCCGTTGGTGAGGTAGGCGTCGTAGGTGAGCGTGACGCCCGCGGGCGCCACGCGGCCGTTCACGCCGAACCCCACCTCGGAGAGCGTCGAGGGGATCACCTCGGTCGACACGAGCGGACGGTCGACGAACTCCCAGCGCGGGCCGTCGTGGTTCTGGTTGAACGCGCCGATCGGGGGCAGGATGATCCCCGCGCGCAGCACGAGGGCCGGCGAGATCCGGTAGTCGACGAGCGCGGTCTCGAGCGCGATCTCCTGCGTCCCGTGCTCGAACTCGAGCTCCGAGATGAAGCGGAGACGGGCACCGAGGGACGAGAAGAGGAAGATGTTGAAGCGCCGGAGCTCCATGGAGAGCCCGGGACCGATCCCCTCCTCGCGTTGGTAGAGCGCGTTGGCCTCCACGTAGCCGCCGACCGCGGTGCGCCCCACGGACGTGATGAACGGACGCTGGTAGATGCTCCCCTGCACGCCGGTCGAGTCGGCCTGCGCGGCGAGCGGGCGCGCCGCCGCCCCGAGGAGCACGGCGGCCGCCACGACGCACCGAACGCGCGCGTGGCCGCCGAGCGTCCGGCCCTCCGGCGCGCGGCAGTCGGCACCGGACGTGCGCCTCATGCGCGCCCCCGCGTCGCGAGGTCGATGACGAGCAGGCCGTCGACCTCCCGTACCACGAAGCCCTCGAGCGGCAGCTGCGTGGGCCCCTGGAGCACCGCGCCCCGCAGGTCGTACTCGCTGCCGTGGCACGGACAGACGAGCCGGTCGGTGGCGGGCTCCACCTCGCAGCCGCGGTGCATGCAGCGCGTCGACAGCGCGACCGGCGCCTCGCCCGGTACGCGCCGCACGAACACGGGCAGGTCGAGCGCCGGCGCCTCGACGAGCGCGCGCCCATCGGCGTCGAGCGCATCGACGGGGATGCGCAGCAGCCCATCGCGGACCTCGCCGCGCACGTACGGGAGGGAGGCGCAGCCGACGGCGAACGCGGGGAGCGCGCCGAGCACGCACGCGCCGAGTGCGGCGCCCTGCGCACGCTGGAGGAACCGACGACGATCGATGCTCACAGGGACCTCAGGTAGCGGAGCAGCCGTTCCTGGTCCGCGGCGGGGAGCGCGTTGAAGGCCGCGCGGCTCGCGGCCGCCTCCCCGCCATGGAAGCCGATGGCCGCGCGCAGCGTCCGCGCGCGCCCGTCGTGCAGCAGGAACTGCGTGCCCCCCGTGGCGCGCTCGGCGAGCCCGATGCCCCAGAGCGGCGCCGTGCGCCACTCGGCGGAGCTCGCGTTCCCCTCGGTGTAGCCGTCGTCGAGCTCCGGCCCCATGTCGTGCAGGAGGAGGTCGGTGAGCGGCGCGAACTCCACGCGGTCGAGCGGCGCCAGTTCCGAGCGGCCGGTGCGCAGCGAGAGCAGGTGGCAGCTGGCGCACCCGATGTCGACGAAGCGGTCGCGGCCGGCGAGCACCTCGGGGTCGTTCGCGTCGCGCCGCGGCGGCGCGCGCAGCGTGCGGAGGTAGAAGACCACGCTCTCGACGATGCCGGACCCGACCTCGGGATCGGCGACCGCGTCACCGGCGCTGCCGCCGACGCCCGCGGCGAGCAGGTCCTCCATGTGCTCCGCGGTCGTGAGGCCCATGTCCTCGGCGTAGGCGTTCACCGTCTGGTGCCGGAGGGTGACCGCGATCGCCTTCTTGCCGAAGCGGCCGAGGTAGCGCCCCGACCACTGAAGGTGGCGCGCGGGCGTGCCGGGCACCGCGCTCCGCTCGCGCGCCGTGAGCGCGCTCACGAGATCGGTCGCGACGACCCAGCTCGGACGTCCGGAGATCCCGTCGCCGTCGAGGTCGGCCGAGTCGGCGAGGTTCAGGATGGTCGTATCGTCGACGGCCTCAAGGAGGCCGAGCCCGGTGACGGCGGGCGGCGTGAAGCGGGCCATGACCGTGGCACCCGCGGGCACGCGCTCGGCGAGATAGCCCAGGATCGCACGGTTCTGCAGCTGCGGCCCGCCCTCGGCGGGCATGGGGTCGAAGGAGGGTCCCACGTAGCGCCCGAAGCGCGTGATGTCGAAGAGCGGATGCCCCTTCCCGTCGCCGGCGTGGCAGCCATCGCAGGATTGCGCGATGAAGAGCGGCCCGAGCCCCTCGGCCGGCGTGAAGCGGCGCCCGAACTCGCCGTCGCCGCGCACGAAGAGCGCGTGCTGCGCGCCGTTGAGCCCCGCGATGGGCCCCTCGAGGATCTCGTCGTCGGGCGGTGCCCCGGGGAGGAACGGCTCGCTGCAGGCGGCGAGGGCGATCACCGCACAGGTGGCGGCCCGTTTCGTGAACACTGAGGACATGACTTAGTATGTCCTAAATCACGATGGACTGTCAAGGCCCGGTCCGTTCCGCCGCATCCGCGCATGCATCACGGGGCCCTGCCGCTCGGGGCCCGTGCGCTCCCCCACGCGCGGTGGCGCGGCGGAGGGCGCCGGTTCAGCCCGTCACGCCCGCCGCGGCGAGCCGCTCCTCGTCCGCGGCCTCCGCCGCCTCGGCGGCGTCGCGCGCCGCCTCCCAGCGCATGAGCGCACGATATAGAAGGGGGAGCACGAAGAGCGTGAGGAAGGTCGACGTCACGAGCCCGCCGATCACGACGCTCGCGAGCGGCCGCTGCACCTCGGCGCCGGCGCTCGTCGAGAGCGCCATGGGCACGAAACCCAGGCTCGCGACGAGGGCCGTCATGAGCACGGGACGCAGCCGGTCGAGCGCCCCTTCGCGCACGGCCTGCTCGAGGTCACGGCCCTTGGCGCGCAGGTGGTTGAGGTGCTCCACCAGCACCACCCCGTTCAGCACCGCGATGCCGAAGAGCGCGATGAACCCGATGCTCGCCGAGAGGTTGAGGTTGAGGCCGCGCAGCCAGAGCATCGCCACGCCGCCGACGAGCGCGAACGGGACGTTGAGCAGGACGAGACCCGCCTGGGTCACCGACCCGAACGACAGGAACAGCAGGAAGTAGATGAGGAGGAGCGCCGCGGGGACGACGACCACGAAGCGGCCGAGCGCGCGCTGCTGGTTCTCGTACTGGCCGCCCCACTCGAGGAAGACGCCGGGGGGGATGCGCACCTTGGCGGCGACCTCGGCCCGCACCTCCTCGACGAAGCTGCCGAGGTCGCGGCCGCGGACGTTCGCCATGACCAGCGTGCGCCGCTGGGCATCCTCGTGCGCGATGAGCTCCGGGGCCATGACCCGGGTGAGCCGCGCGAGCGCGCCCACCGAGACGAGGCCGCCGCCGGCGGTGCGCACGGTGATCCGCTTGAGGGCCTCGAGGTCGCTCCGCGACGACGGCTGCAGGCGCACCGCGACGCCGATGCGGCGCGGGCCGTCGACGAGCTCGGTGGCGACCACCACGCCGGTGGCGAGGTCGAGCGCCGCCTGCACGTCGGCGACGCTGAGCCCGTAGCGCGCGAGCGCGGCGCGGTCGACGTCGACGCGGTACTGCCCCGCGCCATCGGCGATCTCGACCGAGACGTCGGCGGCGCCCTCGACGCCGGCGACGATCGCGCGGATCCGCTCGCCGAGTGCCTCATTCACCTCGCGGTCCGGGCCGACGACCTTGATGCCGAGGTCGGTCCGGATGCCGCTCTCGGCCTCGTCGAGCCGCATGGCGAGGGGCTGCGTGAACGCGATCTCGAGGCCCGGGATGTCGGCGAGCGCGCTGTCGAGCACCGCGACGAGCCCCTCGCGGTCCTTGGCCGTGGTCCACTCCTCGTGCGGCTTGAGGATCACGTAGGTGTCGCCCTCGTAGAGCCCCATCGCCTCGGTGGCGAGGTCCGGCCGGCCCTCCTTGGTGACCACCGTGATGACCTCGGGGAACTGCCGGATGATGCGCTCGGCCGCCATCGAGAGCCGCGTCGCCTCGTCGAGCGAGATGCTCGGGAGGCGCCGGGTGGTGATGAGGATGTTGCCCTCGTCGAGCTTGGGCATGAACTCGGTGCCCAGCCAGGAGAACGAGGCGAGGGCGGCGACGACCAGCGCGGCCGCGGCGCCGACGACGAGCCGGCCGCGGGCCAGCGTCCGCTCGAGGCCGCGGCCGTACGCCGCCTTGAGCGCCTCGAAGGCGCGGTTGGGCTTCTCGTGCGCATGCCGCAGCAGCATGTGCGACATGGTCGGCACGTAGGTGAGCGCGAGCAGGAGCGAGCCGAGCACGGCCGTGACGACGGTGAAGGCCATGGGCTTGAACATCCGCCCTTCCATCCCGTCGAGCGTGAAGATCGGGATGTAGACCGCGACGATGATCGCGATGCCGAACAGGATGGGGCGGCCGACCTCCACCGCCGCCGAGTGGAAGAGGGCGTCGCGGTCGCCGGTGGCGCCCTGCTCCAGGCGCCGGATGAAGTTCTCCACCATCACCACGGACGCATCCACGATGAGGCCGAAGTCGAGCGCGCCGAGGCTCATGAGGTTCGCCGAGTAGCCGAAGAGCCGCATGCCGGCGAAGGCGAAGAGCATGGAGAGCGGGATCACCGACGCCACGATGAGCGACGCGCGCACGTTGCGGAGGAACAGGAAGAGCACCGCGATGACGAGGAGCCCGCCCTCGATGAGGTTCTTGGTGATCGTCCCGGTGGTGCGGCGCACGAGCTGCGTCTGGTCGTAGAACGGGGTGATGCGCACGTGCGCGGGGAGCCCGGCGCGGAGCTCGTCCAGCCGCGCGGTGACGCCGTCGATGACGCGGCGGGAGTCGGCGCCCTTGAGCTTGAGCACCATCCCGGTGACCACCTCGCCCTTCCCGTCCTGCGTGACGGCGCCCTGCCGCGGCAGCGCGCCCATGCGCACGGTCGCGACGTCGCGCACGAGCACCGGCGCGCCGCCGCGGGTCGCGACCACCATGCGCCCGATCTCCTCGAGCGACTCGGCGCGCCCCACCCCGCGCAGCGTGAAGCGCTCGCCGGCCGTCTCGACGTAGGCGCCGCCGAAGGTGCGGTTGTTCGCGTCGAGCGCGGCGTGCACGTCCTGGAGCGTGAGGTCGCGCGCGGCGAGCCGCGCGGGATCGACCTCCACCTGCACCTGCTCGATGAAGCCGCCCCACGAGTTCACCTCCGAGACGCCGGGCACCGTGCGGAGCCGCGGGCGGATGGTGTAGTCGTGCAGCGTCTTGAGCTGGGCGAGCGACAGGGAGTCGCTGGTCACCGTGTACTGGTAGAGCTCCCCCATCGGCGTGGTGACGGGTCCCAGCCCCGCCTCGATGCCCGCTGGCAGCGCGCCCTGCGCGTCGGCGACGCGCTGCTGCACGAGCGTGCGCGCGAAGTACACGTCCACGGCGTCGGGGAACGACACGGTGACGAGCGAGAGCCCCTGCTTGGAGACGGAGCGCACCCCCTCCGCGCCCTGGATGCCCATGAGCGCCGACTCGATCGGGTACGTCACGAGCCGCTCGACATCCTCCGGCGGCATGCCGGGGGCCGGCGTGATCACCTCGACGCGCGTGCCGGTGAGGTCGGGGAAGGCGTCGAAGGGGAGGTGCGTGAGCGCGTAGAGCCCGGCGGCGACGAGCGTGAGCACGCCCCCGATGACGAAGAAGCGCTGCCGCAGTGCGAAGCCGATGAGGCGGTTCACCGTCAGTGCCCTCCCTCGCCGCCGCTCCGACGCTTCACGATCTCCGCCTTCGCGATCGCCACGCCCTGCACCACGACCGAGTCGCCGAGCCGCGCGCCGTCGACCAGCTCCACCAGCAGCGACGTGCGCCGGCCCACGCGCACGCGGCGCGCCTCGAGGAGCATCCCCTCCCCGAGCCGCGTGCCGAGGACGACGACCGTGTCGCCCTCCATCACCTGCACCGCGCCCGCCGGGACCGCGAGCACGCGGGCGCCGCGCGCGCCGAGCAGCTCCGCGTCGGCGGTCATCTCGGCCCGCAGCAGGCGCTGGCCCTCGCCGCGGATCTCGGCCCACACCTCGATCGCGCGGCTGAGCGAGTCGACCACCGGCGACACCCGGGCGACGCGCGCCTCGAAGCTGCGGTCCGGGTAGGCCGGCACGGTGAAGCGCACCGGCACGCCGCGCGCGGCGCTCGCCACGGCCTCCTCGGGGAGGCGCATGGTGACCCCGAGGCGGCCCTCGCGCGCGATGGTCACGAGCGGCTCGCCCATGAGGACCACCCGGCCGGGCTGCGCCTCGCGCCCCGTCACGACGCCGTCGAACGGCGCCCGGATGAGCGCCGCATGCTCCTCGGTGCCGGCCGGCGTGCCGCTGCCGACGAGGTGCTCCACGAAC
>CAZPJF010000150.1:0-8380 GCA_964586095.1 uncultured Gemmatimonas sp.
GCGCCTTGGTGAAGCGGAAGGCGAGCTCCTTGGTGCCGCAGCCGCCGGGGATGAGGCCCACGCCCACCTCGACGAGACCCATGTACAGCTCGGCGTGCGCCTGGATGCGGTCGCAGTGGAGCGAGATCTCGGTGCCGCCGCCGAGGGTGAGGCCGAACGGCGCGGCGACCACGGGGAACGGGGCGAAGCGGAACGACATCACCATCTGCTGGAAGCGCTGCACCATCGCCTCGACCGACCGCCAGTCGCCGGCCTGCACCGCCGCGCCGACGCCGGCGAGGTTGGCGCCGGCGGTGAAGGTACGCGGGTCGTCGTTGCCGATCACGAGCCCGTGCCACGGTCCCTTGGCCGCGGTCTCGAGCGCGTGGGCGGCCATGTCCATCACGCCGGCGCCGAGCGTGTTCATCTTGCCGCAGAACTCCAGGCAGAGGACGCCGTCGCCGAGGTCGACGAGGCGCGCCTCGGGGTTCTCCTTGAGCACGGGGCCCTGCAGCCCCTTGGGCGCGGGCACGCGGAACGACTGGCCCGCGCCGGCGAGGAGCGGCGGCACGGTCTTGCCGCGCTTCGTCATCTCGGCGCGCAGCCAGTCGAGGCCCATCGCGTCCATCGCGCGGAACGGGCCCATCTCCCAGCCGTAGCCCCACTCCATGGCGCGGTCGACCGCGGCGAGGTCGAACGCGAGCATCGGGGCGAGTGTGCACGCGTAGTGGCACTGCTCCACGAGGAGCTCGCGGAGGAACTCCCCGTGCCTGCCGCCGAGGCCGCGCGCCCGGGCGAGCCGCGCCGCCGGCGGGAGCTTCGTGATGGCGTCGATCTCCTCGGTGGAGAAGCGGCCGAGGTCCTTGTACTCGAGCGTCTTCCAGTCGAGGGCGAGGATCGCCTTGCCGTCCTTCCGGTAGAAGCCCTGCCTGGTCTTGTCGCCCAGGCGCCCCGCCTTCACGAGCTCGTGCACGAAGGGGGCGAGCGCGAGGTCCTCGCCGGTGGTCTGCGAGAGGCCGGCGGTGACGTGCACGAGCACGTCGAGGCCCGAGAGGTCGCCGGTGCGGAAGGTCGCGGTCTTGGCGCGCGCGATGAAGGCACCGGTGAGGGTGTCGACCTCGGGGATGGTGAGGTCGTGCTTCACCATGAGGCGTCCGGCGGCGACCATGCCGTGCACGCCGAGCCGGTTGGCGACGAATCCGGGGACGTCCTTGGCGACGACGATGCCCTTGCCGAGGATGCGCTCCTGGAAGTGGCGCATCGCGGCCATGACCTCGGGCGCGGTCTCCTCGGTGGGGATGAGCTCGAGGAGATGCATGTAGCGGGGCGGATTGAAGTAGTGCGTCCCGAGGAAGCGCCGGCGGAACCCCGCCGCGCGTCCCTTGAGGAGCAGCGCCATGGGGATCCCCGAGGTGTTCGAGGTCACGATGGCCTGCGGTGCGATGGCCTCGAGCTGCGCGAAGAGCGCCTGCTTGGGTTCGGGCTTCTCGATGATCGCCTCGCAGATCCAGCTGCAGTCGGCGAGGAGGGCGAGGTGGTCGGCGGTGTTGCCGACGGTGATCCGCGCGTGGGCGGCGGGATCGAGGAAGGCGGCGGGCTTGGCCTTCCGGATGCGCTCGAGCCCGTCGCGTGCGGGCTTGGAGCGGTCGGGGGACGTGGGGTCGTCGCTGCCGGGGATGTCGAGCAGGACGACAGGCACACCGGTGCTGGCGGCGAGGGCGGCGATGCCGGCCCCCATCGCGCCGGCGCCGATGACGCCGACCTTCGTGATCCGCATGCGGACTCCGGGGATGTGGTGGAGCGAAGGGCCGTTGCAGGGCGCGGGCCGCCCACAAAGCTACTGCACCGGCACGGGGGGCGCCTTATCTTCCGGGCGTGATCAAGTACATCGGCTCCAAGCGCCGACTGGTGCCGCACATCGTCGCCCTCGTGCGCGCGGTGCCCGGGGCGCGCACGGTGCTCGACCTCTTCACGGGGACGACGCGCGTCGCGCAGGGGCTGAAGGCCGCCGGCTACGTGGTCACCGCGAACGACCTCGCGAGCTACAGCGCCGTGCTGGCGACCGCCTCGATCGCGACCGATGCGCGCGAGGTGGACCGCGCCCGGCTCGAGGGCGTCGCGGCCGCGCTCGACGCGCTCCCCGGGGTGTGCGGCTACGTCACGCGCACCTTCTGCGAGGAGGCGCGGTACTTCCAGCCGGCGAACGGCATGCGGATCGACGCCATCCGCGCGGCGATCGACGCCCAGGGCCTCCCCGACCGGGAACGCGCGATCCTGCTCGCCGGATTGCTCCAGGCGGCGGACCGCGTGGACTCGACGACGGGGGTGCAGATGGCCTACCTGAAGCAGTGGTCGGCGCGGAGCGCACGTCCGCTCACGCTGCGGCTGCCGCCGTTGCTCGACGGGCCCGGTCGCGCGTTGCACGAGGACGCGCGCGAGTGCGTGCGGCGCCCCGAGGCCTATGACGTGGCGTACCTCGACCCGCCGTACAACCAGCACTCCTACTACTCCAACTACCACATCTGGGAGACGCTCGTGCGGGGAGATGCCCCACCGGCCTACGGCGTGGCGCGCAAGCGCACCGACTGTCGTGAGTCCAAGAGCGTGTTCAACCGGAGGCGGGCGGCCTGGAGCGCCCTCAGTGCGGTGGTCAACGAGGTGCGGGCCCGCCACGTGGTGCTCTCGTTCTCCAATGAGGGCTTCTTCGCGGCGGACGCGATCGAGCGGCTGCTCGCGGACCGCTTCGACGAGGTGGCCGCCGTGGCGGTCGACTCGCCGCGCTACGTCGGCGCGCGGATCGGCATCCACAACCTGCGCGGGGAGCGGGTCGGGCGCGTGAGCCATGTGCGGAACGTCGAGTGGCTCTTCGTCGCCGGACCGGATGCCGCGGCGATCGCCGAGACCGGCGCCCGGGCGCTCTCGGAGTCCGCGGGGGCCGCGGACGCCGGCGCGGCCGCGATCGCGTCCGCGATGCTGGAGGCGGCCTCATGACGCCCGATCCGCTCATCATGATCGTCGACGATGACGCGACGGTGCGGAAGGTGCTCCGGTCCGCGTTCGAGCGCGCGCACTTCCAGGTGCTCACCGCGGAGCACGGGGTGGACGCGCTGGCGCAGCTCGCCAAAGCGAGCGAGCGCGTGCTGCTGATCCTCACCGACGTGGTGATGCCCGAGATGGGCGGCGTGGCGCTCGCCGAGAAGGCGCTCGCGCTGCCGACCCCGCCGCGGATCATGCTGATGAGCGGGTTCAACCACGACCCCGCGCGGCTGCGCGTGCTGGGGAAGGCACCGCCGTTCGTGCAGAAGCCGTTCGACCTCGACGACCTCGTGCGTCGCGTGCAGGCGGAGATCGGGCTGGCGTGAGGCCGTGCGCGCGGCCGGAGGCCGCGACCTGATGCCGCCCCGCCACGCGCGGGCGCTCGCGCACCTGCGGGAGGCCGATCCGATCCTCGGCGCCTGGATCGACGCGGTGGGGCCGTGCGGCTGGCGGCGCGCGGGCGACGGGACCCATTTCGACCACATCGCGCGTTCGATCGTGTACCAGCAGCTCTCGGGCGCGGCCGCCGCGACGATCCATGGCCGCGTGCTCGCGCTCTTCGGCGGCCGCAACCCGACGCCGGCCGAGCTCGCCCGCACACCGGACGCGACCCTGCGTGCGGTGGGGCTCTCGGGGCGGAAGGTGGAGTACCTCAAGGACCTGGCGCGACGGGCGCACGAGCGGTCGTTGCCGATCGAGCGGATCCACGAGATGCCGGATGCGGAGGTGGTCGAGGTCCTCACCTCCGTCCGCGGCATCGGCGAGTGGACGGCGCAGATGGTCCTGATGTTCCGCCTCGGACGGCCTGACGTGCTGCCGGTGCTCGACCTCGGCGTGCAGAAGGCGATCAAGCTGCTGTACGGCCTGCGGACGCACCCCTCACCGGAGCGCGTGGCGAAGGTCGGGGCACGCTGGGCACCCTATCGGACGGTGGCATCGTGGTACCTCTGGAGACGGGTGGACGACCCCCCGCAGTGACGCCCGACGGCGACGACGCGACGGCGCCGGCCGCGGCGACGACGGCGCGCGCCACGTCGCGCGTCACGTCGCGCGTCACGTCGCGCGTCACGTCGCGCACCGACGCCGACGGCGCGATCGAGGTCGCGCTGCGCACCCCGATGCCGGTGGGTGCGGACGCGCTCTTCGCGTGGCATGAGCGCCCCGGCGCCTTCGAGCGCCTCACGCCCGGCTTCCAGCCCGCGCGCGTGCTCGCGCGCCGGGGCGACGGCATCCGCGACGGCACGCGCGTCACGCTCGCCGTGCCGGTGGGGCCCGCCACGACCACCTGGGAGATGGAGCACACCGGCTACGTGGCGGGGCGCGAGTTCCGCGACGTGATGCGGCGCGGGCCGTTCGCCGCCTGGGAACATGTGCACCGCATGGAGCCCGCGGCCGACGGGACGAGCCTCCTCGAGGACACGATCCGCCTGCGGTTGCCGCTGCCGCCGTTCGGCTCGCTCGTCGCCGGCGCGTACACGCGCGACGCGCTCGAGCGGCTCCTCGAGTGGCGGCATGCCCTGACGCGACTCGACCTGGAGCGGCACGCGGCCTTCGCGGCGCGCGGGCCGCGCCGCATCGCCGTGACCGGCGCGAGCGGCTTCCTCGGCGGCGCGCTCGTGCCCTTCCTCACGACCGGGGGCCACGCGGTGCGGACGATCGGGCGCGGGGCGGGGAGCGAGGTGCGCTGGGATCCCGCCGCGGGCACGCTCGCGGCCGCTGCCCTCGACGGCATCGACGCGGTGGTGCATCTCGCCGGGAGCAGCATCGCGGAGCGATGGACGCCGCGCGTGCGCCGCGAGCTGCTCGAGAGCCGGGTGCGATCGACGCGGCTCATCGCCGAGGCGTGCGCGCGCGCCGCGACGCGGCCCGAGGTGCTCGTCTGCGGCTCGGCGATCGGCATCTACGGTGCGCGCCGCGGCGCTGAGGTGCTCGACGAGTCGAGTGCGCTCGGGGACGACTACCTGGCGGAGGTGGGCCGCGCCTGGGAGGCGGCGACCGCCCCCGCGCGCGACGCCGGGATCCGCGTGGTGCTCGCGCGCACCGGGATCGTGCTCAATCCCGCGGGGGGCGCGCTCGCCAAGATGCTCACGCCCTTCCTGCTCGGCGCCGGCGGACGGCTCGGGGACGGGCGGCAGTGGATGAGCTGGATCTCGCGCGAGGATTGGATCGGCGCGCTGCACCATGTGCTGCAGTCGCCGGGCGTGCACGGCCCGGTCAACGTCACCGCCCCCGAGCCCGTGACGAACGCGACCTTCACCGAGACGCTGGGGCGCGTGCTGCACCGGCCGACGCTGGCGCCCGTTCCCGCCTTCGCCCTGCGCGCGCTCTTCGGGGAGATGGCGGATGCGACGGTGCTGGCGAGCCAGCGGGTGAGACCGGGAGTCCTGGAGGCCGCGGGGTTCCGGTTCGCGCACCGGAGCCTGGCGGGTGCGCTGCGCTTCGAGCTCGGGCGGGGGTGAAGGGGGAGGTTGGACGGGGCGGGGCGGTGTGGCCTCGCGCCTGGAGTCGGTGTGCCGCGTGGTGCCGCGTGGTGCCGCGTGGTGCCGCGTGGTGCCGCGCGCTCCCTCGTGCCGCGCTCCCTCGCGCTCCGGCCTTGCCCTAGATTCCGCGCATGGAGCTCGCCGGCGCACGGGTGGTGGTGACGGGTGGCTCGGGATTCCTCGGCCGGCGCGTGGTGGCGGCGCTCGAGCGGCGGGCCTGCGCGCGGGTGTTCGTGCCGCGGTCGGCGCAGTACGACCTGCGCGACAAGGACGCCGTCGTGCGCCTCTACCGCGATGAGCGTCCCGACGTGGTGATCCACCTGGCCGCGCGCGTGGGGGGCATCGGCGCCAACCGCGCCCATCCCGGGAGCTTCTTCTACGACAACCTCATGATGGGGATCGAGACGCTCGAGCAGGCGCGGCGCGCGGGCGTGCGGAAGTTCGTCGGCATCGGGACGATCTGCGCCTACCCGAAGCACACGCCGGTCCCGTTCCGCGAGGACGACCTCTGGAACGGCTATCCGGAGGAGACCAACGCCCCGTACGGGCTCGCCAAGAAGATGCTGCTGGTGCAGTCGCAGGCCTACCGGGCGGAGTACGGCATGAACGCGATCCACCTGCTCCCGGTGAACCTCTACGGTCCCGGGGACAACTTCGACCTCGAGACGTCGCACGTGATCCCGGCGATGGTGCGGAAGATGGAGGAGGCGCGACGCGCCGGTCGGGACGAGGTCGTGCTCTGGGGGGATGGCTCGCCGACGCGCGAGTTCCTCTTCGTCGACGATGCCGCCGAGGGGGTCGTGCTCGCGACGGAACGCTACGACGGCGCGGAGCCGGTGAACCTCGGGAGCGGCGTCGAGATCGCGATCCGTGACCTCGCGCCGGTGGTGGCGGCGGCGGTGGGCTTCACTGGACGCATCACGTGGGACGCGTCGAAGCCGAACGGACAGCCGCGTCGCGGGCTCGACACGTCGCGTGCGGAGCGCGCGTTCGGGTTCCGCGCGCTGACGCCGTTCGCCGAGGGACTCGCCGCGACCGTCGCCTGGTGGCGCGCGCAGGGGTGATGGCGGGCTTCGTCGACTTCCACAGCCACCTGATGCCCGGGGTGGACGACGGCGCGCAGGACGTGGAGCAGGCACTCGCGGCGCTGCGGCTCTTCCAGGCGCAGGGTGCCACCCACTGCCTCACCACCCCGCACTTCGACGCCGGGCTCACCAAGTCGGCCTCCGCGCTCGCGGCGCGACTCGGGCAGTTCGACGCGGCATGGGAGGCGCTCACGCGCGCCCACGCGCAGGAGCCGGCGCTCCCCGCGCTCGCGCGCGGCGTGGAGATGATGCTCGACGATCCCGACCCCGACCTCACCGACCCGCGCGTGCGGCTCGCCGGCGGCCCGTTCGTGCTGGTGGAGTTCCCGGCGATGCAGCTGCCGCCGAACGCCGAGTGGGCGCTCAACAACATCCGGCAGCGCGGCTTCCGGCCGATCGTCGCGCACCCCGAGCGCTACCGCAACCACGATGCGCGCCTCACGGTGCTGCAGCGCTGCCGCGCGGCGGGCGCGCTGCTGCAGGTCAACGCGGGCTCGCTCCTCGGCCAGCACGGCGACCGCGCGCGCGCGGTCGCGCATGCGCTCCTGCAGCTCGGGTGGGTCGACTACCTCGCGAGCGACCACCACGCGCGTGGCGAGCCGTCGACGGCGCGCGCGATCCAGCTGCTGGTCGCACGGGGCGCCGAGGCGCAGGCGCGGCGGCTGACGGAGGAGAATCCGGCGCGCATCCTGCGCGGGGAGCCGCCGCTCCCGGTGCGGCCGCTGGAGACGAAGCAGGCGCGTCCGTGGTGGGCGCGCCTGCTCGGGCGGATCGCGGGGAGCGACTGAGCGCGTGCCGGCGCGCCGCCCCGCGGGGCCGTCAGCGCCGGAGGCCGCGGAGCTGCAGCTCGAAGTCGAGCGAGTTGGTCGCCAAGGTCACCGCGACGTCGAACGAGACCTGGCCGGCGATGACGCGATCCGCGAGGTGCTGGTCGAAGGTCTGCGTCCCGTGCTGGGCGCGGCCCTCGCTGAGCGCCTGGCGCAACTCGCCGAGCCGGCCGGCGTCGGCGAGCACGTCGCGCACCATCGGCGTCATGAGCATCACCTCGGCCACCGCGACGCGGCCGCGGCTGTCGGCGCGGGGGAGGAGCCGCTGGGCCACCACGCCGCGCAGCAGCTCGCTGAGCTGGAGGCGCGCCGAGTCCTGGCGGTCGGGCGAGAAGTTGGCGAGGAGGTTGCGGATGGCGGAGGTCGCGTCGGTCGCGCGCACCTTCGCGATCACGAGCCGGCCCTGCTCCGCGCCGCGCACGGCGAGCTCCACGAGGTCGGGCCCGCTGAGGTCGCCGATCACGATGACGTCGGCGTCCTGGTCCATCGCTGCCTTGACGCCCGTGAGGTACGAGTCGGTGTCGATGCCGATCTCGCGCTGCGTGACGGCGCACTGGTGGTTCTTGTGGAGGAAGCGGATCGCGTTCTCCACGCTCACGATGTGCCGGCGCCGCGGGCTCGCGGAGTTGAGGTGGTTCACGTACGCCGCGACCGTGCTCGACCGTCCGGCGCCGGGCGTGCCCGCGACGAGGATGATGCCGAACTCCGCGAGGGCGATGGTGCCGAGCGCACCGGGGAGCCCGAGCGAGGTGAAGGTCGGCAGCACGTCGGGGATGACGCGCAGGACGATCATGAAGCTCGAGCGCTGCTTGAGCAGGCTCAGCCGGAACCGCCCGATGCCGGGCGCGCTCCAGGGTCCGGAGTAGTCCTGCACGTCGTCGATGTCCGGCCCGTGCACCGAGGTCGCCAGGATGTGCATCGTCATCTCGTACGTGTTGAGCGCCGAGAGGACCGGGGTGTCGAGCGGGACGAG
>CAZPJF010000151.1:0-8300 GCA_964586095.1 uncultured Gemmatimonas sp.
GACCACCTCGGCCTCCACCGCCCCGAACTCCGCGCCTGGGCGATGTACGACTGGGGCATCTCGGGGATGCAGACCGTGATCATGGCGGCGGTCTTCCCCATCTTCTTCACGAGCTACGCCGCGCACGGCCTGCCGGAGTCGGCCCGCGTCGAATGGTACAGCTACGCGCAGGGGGTCGGCGCGATCCTCATCGCGGTGCTCGCGCCCATCCTCGGCGCCGTCGCCGACTATCGCGCCGCCAAGAAGCGGTTCCTCGGCTGGTTCATGATCCTCGGCGTCGGCGCGACCTCGGCCATGTTCCTCATCGGCCAGGGGGACGTGCTGCTCGCGTCGGTGCTGCTCGTGCTCTCGCTGGCCGGCGCCACGGGGAGCACCACGTTCTACGAGGCGCTCCTCCCGCACATCGCGAGCGAGGACGAGATGGATCGCGTCTCGACCGCCGGCTACGCGCTCGGGTACGTGGGCGGCGGCGTGCTGCTCGCGGCCAACCTCGCGATCATCCTCGACCCGGGGCTCGTGGGACTGCCGTCCGGGGAGGGGCTCACCCCCGCGCAGGCGAGCCTCCCGACGCGCCTCGCGTTCGTCAGCGTGGGCATCTGGTGGCTGCTGTTCTCCATCCCCGTGATGCGCCGCGTGCCCGAGCCGCCGCGCCTGGTCGAGGCGGACGAGCGCACCGACGTCAATCCGTTCACCGTCGCGTTCACGCGGCTCGGCGAGACCCTGCGCGAGCTGCGGGGCTACAAGCAGGCCTTCCTGATGATGGTCGCGTTCACCATCTACAACGACGGGATCCAGACCATCATCAAGATGGCGACCACCTATGGCGTGACGGTGGGGATCGAGCGGCAGCACCTGATCACCGCGATCCTCATCGTGCAGTTCGTGGGCGTTCCCTGCGCCTTCGCCTTCGGGTACGCGGCGAAGTTCGTCGGCGCCAAGCGGTCGGTGCTGTTCGGCGTGGCGGCCTACGCGGGGATCTGCGTCTACGCCTACTGGATGGACAGCACGCGCGAGTTCTACACGCTCGCCATCATGGTGGGGCTCGTGCAGGGCGGGACGCAGGCGCTCTCGCGGTCGCTCTTCGCCAACATGATCCCGCGCCACAAGAGCGGCGAGTTCTTCGGCTTCTTCTCCGTGTTCGAGAAGTTCGGCGGGATCCTCGGGCCGTTCCTCTTCGGGTACGCGGTCTCGGCGACCGGCAGCCCACGCACCGCGATCCTGAGCGTGATCGTCTTCTTCGTGCTGGGCGGCGCGGTGCTGCTGTTCGTCGACCCCAAGGCGGGGGAGCGCGCCGCGCGCGCGGCGGACGCGGGCGTCCGGGCGGCTTGAAGGTGGCCCGGGCGCGGGCGGCTGCACGGCGCCCGCCCGGACGCGCGGCGACGGGAGGCGCGGCGCGTCCCCGCGCCCGCCTCCCGTCGTCGCACCGCGTGCGGCCCGCTACATGGTCGTGAAGCGCGAGAGCGTGCGCTGCACCCGCTCGAGCGCCTGCCGCAGCTCCACGGCGAGGTCCTTCGCCAACGCCTGCTGGGGCGCCGTCGGCGGGAAGTTCCCGGAGTCGACGTTGCGCAGCAGCGCGCCGAGCCGGTCGCTGATCCGCGGGCCCTCGCTCCAGAACGGGGCGGTGGTCGGCTTCACGAGGATGTCGAAGAGCGAATCCACCTGCGCGAGCTCCACGTCGAGCGAGCGCACCACCGCGGCGCCGCCGCCGTCGGGGATCGCCGCCGCCGAGCGACGGCGCGCCTCCAGCTCGGCCTTGCGCCCGTCGAGCGCGCGCAGCGTGTCGTTGGCCAGCGACTGCAGGTCGCGCAGCTCGCTGGCGAGCACGAACTGCTCGCGCAGCGCCTCGGGCGTCGTGCGCGAGGTGGGGTCCACGCGCACCTGCACCGGCTGCTCGAAGCGCTCGCTGCCCACCGTGAGGCGAACGACGTAGCGCCCCGGCAGGGCACGCGGCCCCGCCGGCGCACCGAAGAACTGGATCTCCGGGTCGTTCGGGTCGATCGGCCGCCGCAGGCGGGCCCCCTCGTGCTGGAGGTTCCACGACGCGGTGTTGATCCCGGCCTCGCGCGGAACGCGCGGCATGGTGCGGATCACCGCACCCGCCGCGTCGAGGATCTCGATCCGCACCGGCACCGCGTCGGCCGGCTTGGTCGCGAGGTGGTAGCGGATGATCGCGCCGTAGGGCGGGTTCGGCCCCTGGAAGAGCGAGTTGCCGAGGGAGCCCTTGTTCTGCTTGGTCGCGAAGCGCGTCGCGGTGCGCAGCCCGAACAGGTGGACCGGCTTGGCGGCCGCCGCCGCGAGCTCCTGGATCACCGACGCGTCGTCGAGGATGAAGATGCCGCGGCCGTGCGTCGCGACGATCAGGTCGTTCTCGCGCTTGTGGACGAGCACCTCGTGCACCGGCACCACCGGGAGGTTCCCGCCCAGCCGGAACCACTCGCCGCCGCCGGTCACGCTCACGTAGAGCCCCGTCTCGGTGCCGGCGTAGAGCACGTCCGGGTTGCGCGGGTCCTCGCGCAGCACCTGCAGGTAGGCGCCGTCGGGGAGGTTGCCGCCCAGGTTGGTCCAGCTCGCGCCGCAGTCGGTGGTGCGGAAGACGTACGGCTTGTAGTCGTCCATGAAGTGCCGCTCGAACGTGGCGTACGCCGTGCACGCCGCGCGGCGGCTCGCCTCCACGTGGCTCACGACCGCCTCGGGCCCGACGCCGGGCACATTGCGGTCGACGCGCGTCCAGGTGCGGCCGTCGTCGCGGGTCACGTGCAGGTTCCCGTCGTCCGCCCCGGCCCAGATCAGGCCCTTCTGCACCGGCGACTCCGCCACCGAGTAGAGCGTGTTGTAGTACTCGGCCGTCGTCGCCTCGGTGATCGCGGGGCCCCCCGCCCAGCCGTGGCGCGTGGTGTCGTTCTTGGTGAGGTCGGGCGAGATCGCCTCCCAGGTCCCGCCGAAGTCCTTCGAGCGGAAGAGCACCTGCGAGCCGAAGTAGAGGGTCTTGCCGTCGTGCGGCGATGCGACGATCGGCGCGTTCCAGTTGAAGCGGTACGTGAGCGCGTTCACCGGCCCGCCGTCGTTCCGGCGCGGCTGCGGCGAGATGTCCTCCTGCTCGCGCGTGCGCATCTGGGTGCGGAAGATCATCCCGCCCTGCGCGTCGGTGACGAAGTAGTCGGGGTCGTCCGGGTGCGTGACCTGGTAGTAGCCGTCGCCGTAGGAGACGAGGTTCCAGTCGTCCACCAGGATCCCGAGCGGGTCGCGCGTGCGGCTCGGCCCCACCCAGTTGCCGTTGTCCTGCAGCCCGCCGCCCACGAAGTAGAAGGGCTCGCGGTCGTCGGCGTGGAGCTGGTAGAACTGCGCGAGCGCGAAGCGGTTCGGGAAGGTCCAGGTCGCCCCCTGGTCGCGCGAGACGGCGATGCCGCCGTCGTTCACCTGCCAGATGCGCTTGGGATCCTGCGGGTCGATCCACATCCCGTGGTGGTCGCCGTGGATGTTCTGCGAGAAGCGGCGGAAGGTGCGCCCGCCGTCGATCGAGACCGAGAACTGGCAGGCGATCGCGTACATCCGGTCGGGATTCACCGGGTCGACGCGCAGGTCCGAGTAGTAGTAGCCGCGGCACATCGTCGCCGCGTCATCGCTCGTCTTGCGCCACGTCTCGCCGTGGTCGTCCGAGCGCCACACGTAGCCCTGCTTGGACTCGGTGATCGCGTACACGATGTTCGGGCTCGAGGGCGCGACCTTCACGCCCACGCGGCCGAGGAGCTTCGGCAGGCCGCCGCCGAGCCGCTTCCACGTGCGGCCGCCGTCCACCGACTTGAAGATGCCGCCGTCCTCGGAGCCCGAGCGGAAGGTCCACTGCTTCCGGTCGAAGTGCCACATCACCGCGTAGACGATGTTCGGGTTGCGCGGGTCCACGTCGAGGTCGGCGCAGCCGTGCCGGTCGTCGGTGTGGAGCGACTTGGTCCAGGTGGCCCCGGCGTCGCGCGTGACGAACACGCCGCGCTCGGCGTTCGGCCCGCCGATGTGGCCCACCGCGCAGACGTAGACGGTGCGCGGGTCGGTGGGGTGCACCATCACGCGCGCGATGTGCCGCGTGTCGCCGAGCCCCATGAAGCGCCAGCTCCTCCCGCCGTCAGTGGTGCGGTAGACGCCCCGCCCGAACGAGACCGAGTTGCGCGTGTTCGCCTCGCCCGTGCCGACCCAGACGACCTCGGGGTTGCCGGGCTCGAGCGCGAGGTCGCCGATCGAGAGCGTGGCTTCCTTGTCGAAGACCGGCGTCCAGGTGGTGCCGCCGTTCACGGTCTTCCAGACGCCGCCGGCCGCGGTGCCCACATAGACGATGTTCGCGTCGCCAGGGACACCCTCCACGTCGGTCGAACGGCCCATCATGTTCGCCGGGCCGATCGCGCGGAACGCCAGCCGCTGGAGGATGGTGGTGTCGACTGCCGTGGCGGCCGCGGAAGCCGTGCGCGCCGCCACGGCCGGGCGCTGCGCGGCGAGCGGCGGCGCGAACGGGACGGCCGGCAGGAGCGCGGCGAGGAGGGCGGCGGCGTGGAGCATGGCCGCCGTGCGGTGCGCGCGGACGCGCGCAGCGCGCTTCGCGGAGAGGGGACGAATCGGCATGGCGTGGGGTGTAGGAGGGGGGCCGGCCGGACGATGTTGCGCCGCGGACGGTTGGCCCCGCAAGGGCGCCCCCCGGCCCGGCCACCCTTGCCCTCATCCTCGACTCGTGCGATGCTGGCTACGGTCCACTTCGCCCTGAGGCCCTCGATGCGCATCCTGCGCTGGTCCCCCGCCGCCCTCCTCGTCGCGATGCTCACCGTGGCCTGCGCCAGTGGCGGGTCATCCGGCGCGATCAGCACGCCGCCGCGCGGCAGCCTGAACCTCATCACGGAGGCCGAGATCGAGTCGGCTGGGGCTGACCTCGTGACCGCGTTCGACGTGGTGCAGCGGCTCCGCCCCACCATGATGCGGCCGCGGAACCTCACCGCGGGCGCCCGTGGCGGCGGCTCCGAGTTCGGCGTGATCGTCTTCATCGGCGAGACGCGGGCCGGCGAGGTCGACCAGCTGCGCCAGGTGATGCGCGGCACGGTGAAGGAGATCCGCTACATCAGTGCCACCGACGCGACCACCCGCTGGGGCACCGGCCTCACCCACGGCGTCATCCAGGTGGTGCTCAAGTAGCGAGAGGATCGCGGCGGCCGGCGCGGGGGCGGTGGGGGCTTGACGGGGCGATACTGAAGTGATATCACTTCAATACCACCCCCAAGGGAGCCCACCCGATGTACCGCGAGAAGTCCTACCCCGCCAGCAACGGCCTCGTCGTCCTCCTCGTCCTGCTCCTCATCATCGCCGCCGGCCTCGCGCTGATGGTCCGGGAGTTCCAGGCCGGCAACGAACCGACGGGGCTCGTCTACACGCTCGTCGTGGTCATCGCCTCGTTCCTGCTCGCCGGGCTGTTCATCGTGAACCCGAACGAGGCCAAGGCGCTGGTGCTCTTCGGCACCTACAAGGGCACGGTGAAGCAGGACGGTTTCTGGTGGGCGAACCCCTTCATGTCCAAGAAGGCGATCTCGCTCCGCGTGCGGAACTTCGAGACCACCAAGCTGAAGGTGAACGACAACCACTCCAACCCGATCGAGATCGGCGCGATCGTGGTCTGGAAGGTGGTCGAGACGGCCGAGGCGCTGTTCGAGGTGGACGACTACGCGCGGTACGTGGCGGTGCAGGCCGAGGCGGCGCTGCGGGCGACGGCGGTGCAGTACCCGTACGACTCGCATGCGCACGGCGAGCTCTCGCTCTCGACGCACACCACCGAGGTCTCGCAGGCGCTCGAGACCGCGTTGGTCGACCGCCTGCGCAAGGCCGGCGTCGAGGTGATCGAGGCGCGCATCTCGCACCTCGCCTACAGCCCCGAGATCGCGGCGGCGATGCTGCAGCGCCAGCAGGCGAGCGCGATCATCGCGGCGCGGCAGAAGATCGTCGAGGGCGCGGTCGGGATGGTGCACATGGCGCTCGAGCAGCTCGGCGAGCGCGGCATCGTGCAGCTCGACGAGGAGCGGAAGGCCGCGATGGTGAGCAACCTGCTGGTCGTCCTCTGCTCGGAGCGCAGCACGCAGCCGGTGGTGAACACGGGCTCGCTCTACACCTGAGGGCGCGCCCGTGGCCGATCGGAAGCCCTTCCTGCTGCGCGTCGACCGCGAACTGCTGGACGCCGTCCAGCGGTGGGCGAACGACGACCTGCGCAGCCTGAACGGGCAGATCGAGTACCTGCTGCGGGATGCACTCAAGCGCGCGGGGCGTGCGCCGAAGGCCGGCGACGCCCCGCCCGCCGACGGCACCGCGGCGCGCCGGCGGCCGTAGTCCGACCATACCCAACCGAGGACCTCCCGATGTCCCATCCCCTCCGCACCCTGGTGCGCGCGTCCGCCGTCCTGCTCCTCGCGTCGCCTGCCGCGGCACGGGCCCAGGCCGCGCCCGCGTGGGCCCCCGCGATCGATTCCGCGATGACGGCCGAGCTCGCGCGCACGCGCACCCCCGGGGCGCAGATCGCGGTCGTCGTCGACGGCCGCCTCGCGTACACCAAGGGCTATGGCGTCGCCGACATCGAGATGAAGCGCCCGGTCACCGACCGCACGCTGTTCCGGGTGGGCTCGGTGACCAAGATGGTCACCGCCGCCACCCTCACGCAGCTCGCCGCCGACGGCAAGCTCGACCTCGATGCCCCGATCTCGCGCTACGTGACCGAGCTCGCCGGCCGGAAGGTGGGCACGGTCACCGCGCACCAGCTCCTCACGCACAGCGCGGGCTGGCTCGACAACGCCGTCGCCTACGGCCGGATGGGCGAGGGCGCCCTCGGCGAGGTGATGCGCGAGGTCGGCGACACGCTCTTCATGCTCGAGCCGTCGCAGGTGATCTCGTACTCGAACCCCGGCTACTCGATGGCCGGCTACGTGGCGGAGCGCGCGGGCGGGGGGCGCTTCGGCGCGCTCACCGACCAGCTCGTGCTGCGCAGCATGGGGATGCCTCACGCCACCTTCCGGCCGCTCGAGGCGCTCACGCGCGACTTCTCGCACGGGCACGTGGGGCCGCCCACGGGCGACGGCACGATCGTCCGGCCGTACACGGAGAACACCGCGCAGTGGGCCGCCGGCTTCCTGTTCGCGAGTGCCGGCGAGCTCGCCCGCTTCACCATCGCGCTCATGGACGGGGGGATGCTCGACGGCCGCCGCGTGCTGGCCGAAGCCGCGGTGCGGCGCATGACCACCGGGCACCAGGCGATCCCCGGCTCGGCCACCGCCCGGTACGGGTACGGCCTCCGCGTGGAGGAGGTGGGCGGCCAGCGCATCTGGCAGCACGGCGGGGCGATCAACGGCTTCGATGCACAGGTCACCATGTTCCCCGACCGCAAGGTCGCGGTGATCCTCCTCGACAACCGGAGCGGCGCCCCGTTCCGCGGCGTGATCGACCTCGCCGCGCAGCGTGTCGCCGGGATCGCGCCGCCCGCGCCCCCAGCCGCGCCCGCGGAGCGCGACGCGACCGCCGACGAGCGCGCGGCCCTCGTCGGGATCTATCGCCACGGCAACGTGACGGTGACACTCGTGGAGAAGGACGGCGCGCTCGCGATCGAGCAGCGCGGCAGCACGGCCCCGGTGAAGCTGGCCGGCGACGACCGCCTGGTGATCGTGCCGCCGCAGGGGGAGCGGGTCACGCTGCTCTACGTGCGGGACGCGGCGGGGAAGGTCATCGCGCTGCATCAGGGGCTGCGCGCGATCCCGCGCGTGCCCTGAGCGACGCGACCCCACCGAACGGCACCGGGCGCCGGTGCGGGGTGGCGGACGGGCAGGGTCCCGGTCGCCCCGCCGTGCCGCCCTACCGGTAGGTCTCGAAGAACCCGGTGCCGCTGCCCCGCACCGCCTCGCCCCCGATCCGCCCCTCGATCGTCGCGGTCCCCTTCATCTGGATGAAGTACGGCCGGGCCCGGCGCGTGCGCGCACCCGGCCCGCGCCGATCCAGGCGGATGTCGCTCCCCACCGCGTCCTCCACCTCGAGCACGATCCGCAGCGTGTCGCCGTCGCGGGCGTCGACCATGGTGGCGCGCGCCGGCACGCGCACCGTCGCGGCGCCCACGCGGATCGTGCGCGCATCGTCGTACCGGATCTCCGCCGGCCGGAAGAGCGCGCGGAAGCCGAGCGAGTCCACGAGGTAGACGAAGAGCGGCTCGCGCACGTCGTCCGGCCCGGCCCGCAGGACGCGGCCATAGAGCAGCGTGTGGCTCCCCGCGCGTGCCGCGCCCCACTCCCACTCCACGTCGC
>CAZPJF010000152.1:0-8285 GCA_964586095.1 uncultured Gemmatimonas sp.
GATCGCGCGCTCGATCGCCGCCGGCTCGCCCTCGACCTCGGCGAGCACGTCCATCCGCGGATACCGCTCGAGCCGCACCGTCGCGCCCGCGACCGCGTACTGCTCGATCTCGCGGTCGATCTCGCGCGTCACCACGTAGCCGAGCCGCTCGAACATCGCCGCGAGCGCGTCGGGGTCGCCGAGCGGGACGGAGAGCTCCTCGCGCACCTTGTAGCCGTCCTCGTAGGCCGTGGGTCCCTTCCAGTCGAGGAGCGCGCGCGCCGGCTCGCCGCGGTAGACGCGGAGGCGCAGCACGTGGTCGCGCAGGCGGAGCGCGCGGTCGGGCAGGTCGTAGCGGCGGTCCTCGAGCCTCCCGGCGTACGTGAGCTGCGCGCCGGCGGCCCGGAGGGCCGCGCGCGCCGCGCCGATGTCCGGGACGATGCCCTTGAGCTCGACCTCACGCAACACGGATCGCCTCGAGCACGCGGCCGGTGTCACGGAGGTCGGTGAAGGTCGCGGCGGGCGCGTGCGCCGCGAGCTCGTCCACCGAGAAGCCGCCGGTGGCCACGGCGATTGCGCGCGCGCCGACGCCGCGGCCGCAGTGCACGTCGGCGGGCGTGTCGCCGATGATCACCAGCCGGTCGCCCGGCACGGCGTAGCCGAGGTACTCGCTCGCCCGCGCCTGCGCGATGGGCGGGAGCTGGGGGCGGTCCTCGTGGTCCGAGCCGAAGGCCCCCACCACGAAGCGCTCGAAGGCGAGCGCGACCGCGCCGAGCTTGGCACGCGCCCCGGCGACGACGTTGCCCGTGAGGAGACCGAGCACCAGGTCGTCCGCCGCGTCCACGGCGTCCACGAGCGCGGGGATCCCGGGGAGCGCCTCGGCGCGCCGCGCCGGATCCGCGAGCGCGACCTCGAGGTTCGCGAGGTACCGGTCGAGCACCGCGGCCATGCGTGCGTCGATCTCGGCGTCGGCGAAGCCCTCGTGCCGCATGGTCTCGCGCACGATGAGCTTGTCGGTCTTGC
This sequence comes from uncultured Gemmatimonas sp., assembly GCA_964586095.1. Taxonomy (GTDB): domain Bacteria; phylum Gemmatimonadota; class Gemmatimonadetes; order Gemmatimonadales; family Gemmatimonadaceae; genus Pseudogemmatithrix. The sequence continues at coordinate 1,003 of CAZPJF010000152.1, forward strand.
CGTCGTAGCGATAGTGCCGCGGCCCCGGCGTGCCGAAGTGCTCCACGAGCGCGGCCTCCATGGCCGTGCGGCCGGCGCCGTTGCTGAGCAGCAGGGTGCCGTCGATGTCGAAGAGGACGACGCGGGTCATCGGCGCGAAAGGTAGAGGCCGCCGAGCACCGTCGCGGCGCCGGCGCCCTGGTACAGGGTGGGCACCTCGCCGAGCGCGACCCACGCCACGAGCACCGCGACGATCGGCTGCAGATTCCCGAACATCGAGGTGCGGGTGGGCCCGATGCGATGCACGCCGCGGTACCAGAGCAGGTACGCGACGACCATCGCGAGCACGCCCGAGTAGACCACCGACGCCCAGGTGAGGGGCGTGATGGCGCGCCAGTCGACGCGCACGAGCTGCGGTGCCGCGATCGCCGCGAGCGGCACCACCCCGCCCACGAGCGTCCACGCCGCCACCTGCACCGCGTCGACCCGCTGCGTGAGGCTCACGAGCCAGTTCGTGTAGAAGGCCCAGCAGCACACGGCGCCGAGGATCATGAGGTCGCCGAGCAGGTGCGACGAGCCGTCGGCGCTGATGGTCCCGCCGAGCACGAGGACGACGCCGACGATGGAGAGCGCGAGGCCGAGGGTCGCGCGCCAGCTGAGCCGGTCGTGCCCGAAGAGCCGCGCCACGAGCGCGACCGCCGCCGGGCTCGCCGCGACCACCAGCGAGGCGGTCCCCGCCCGCGTGCGCGCGATGCCGGAGATGAAGAGCACCTGGTAGACGCAGTGCCCGAGGACGCCGAGCGCCATCAGCCGCCAGCGGTCGTCGCGCGACGCGCGCTTCCCGGGCCGCCACGCCGCGAGCGCGAGGAGGACCGCGCAGCCGAGCGACATGCGGAGCGCGTTGTACGCGAGCGGCTCCATGACCTGCGTGCCGTACTTCACCACCGAGAAGTTGACGCCCCAGATGGCCGACATGACGACGAGGCTGAGCTCGACGGCATGCGACGGCTTCTTCGGGTGGGGGAGGGCGTGTTCCGCGGTCGGCACGGACGAAAGCTAAGCGGCTATCTTCCCTCCATGCATGTCTCCTTCGCCCTCTTCGCCGACGCCGCGAACATCTCCCAGGAAGGGAAGCTCAACATCCTCGGGGTCTTCGACGCGCTCCAGGTCCAGCAGGTCCCCGCGGTGCACCCGCGCGCGACGATGATCGTCCGGCTCAAGGCCCTGCCGGACGACGCCGGACGGCACACGCTCGCCTTCGGCTGGTACGGCCCCGGGGGGGACGAGGTCTGGTCCTCGTCCGGCGAACTGGAGGTGGGGGCGCCGCCGCCGGGCGCCACGGAGCTCGACGTGCCGGTGATCGCGGCGATCGACCTCCCGATCCAGGAGGCCGGGACGCACGTGATGCGGGTGAGCCTCGACGGCGACCTCTGCGCCGAGCTCCTGCTGCACGTGCGCGCCGGCGCGGTCGCGCTCCCGCCCATGGGCGGCATGGTCTCCTAGCGGCGCGCCGCCGGCGACGCCTGGTCGGCGAGGCCGGGCACGCCGTCCCGGCCCCGGGCGAGCCGCACGGCGCGCTCGATCGCCTGCTCGAGCGCGGCCACGGCGAGCATCTCGAGCTGCGGCAGCGAGCCGCGTGCGCCCTCCAGGGGGGCGAGCGCGAAGACGATGTCGCCGTCGAAGCTCGAGCCGGCCGGCGCGAGCCGGCGATGGTAGGCCGCGGTCGCGGCGCGGGCGAGCTGGTGCAGCTCCAGCCGGGAGCAGGCCGCGTCCACCGCGACCACGGCGAGCGTGGTGTTGGGCGCCGCGGCGCCGAACGCCCGCTCGGGGCCGCCGGCGGCGAGCACCCGCGGCGTGTCCGCGAAGGCGCCGTCCGGCCCACGCGCCCCGGCGAGCACCCGTCCGTGCGCGTCGCGCACGTCGCCGAACGCGTTCACCGCGACCATCGCGGCCGCCGCCGCCCCGCCGGCCTCCATCACGGCGAGGCCGAAGCCGCCCTTCATGGCCCCCGCCTTGCCGAGCACCTTCCCGACCACGAGTCCCGTCCCCGCCCCCACCGAGCCCTCGGCGATGCCGAGGCTCGTCGCCGACTCGCAGGCCGCCTCGGCCATCCCGGCAGTGGGGCGCGCATCGAAGCGGCCGCACGGCGCGAGGTCGAACAGCACGGCCGCCGGCACGATGGGCACCACGCCGGCGCCCACGGGGAACCCCCGCCCCCGCGCTTCCATCCAGCGCATCACGCCGGCTGCCGCGTCGAGCCCGTAGGCGGACCCGCCGGTGAGCAGGATCGCGTCGACCCGCTCCACCAGGTGCCCCGGCTCGAGCAGCGCGAGCAGGCGCGAGCCGGTGGCGCGGCCGAGCACGGCGACGGCGGCACGATGCGGCCCGTCGACGCCGCGGATCACGGTGCACCCGGTGCCGCCGGCCTCGTCGGTGGCGTGGCCCACCGCGAGGCCGAAGCGCGCGAGGCTGGTCACCGCCGGCTCACGGCTGGGCGGCGGGCGACGGCGGGGGCGCGGGCGCGGCGGAGCCCTCCGCGGCGCACTTGGCGCACCGCGTCACGCCGCGCATGGAGCAGATCTGGCAGATGAAGGTCCCGCATGCCTCGCACGGGTACCCCTCCGACGCCCGCTCCTCCTTCCCGCAGGCGCGGCAGATCATCGCATCGCGTTCACTCATGCTGCCTCCCGGAGGCGGGGACCGTGCCGGCGCTCAGCGCGGGCGCTCCGCCAGGTCGTACTCGCGGATCTTCTTGATGAGCGTCGCGCGGCTGATGCCGAGTTCCCGCGCGGCGTGGGTGCGGTTGTGCGCGTGCGCGCGCAGCGTGCGGTCGATGTGCGCGCGCTCGACGTCGGCGAGCGAGCGCGGTTCGTGGTGCGAGACCGTCGCGCCCGTGGCGCCCTGCACCTCGCGCGGGAGGTGCTGCAGCTCGACCGCCGGCAGCCCGCGCGCGACGAGCATGGCGCGCTCGAGCACGTTCCGGAGCTCGCGCACGTTCCCGGGCCACGGATAGCGGAGGAGCGCGTCGAGCGCGTCGTCGGTGAGCGTGGCCGGCGCGCCGGGGAGCGACGGTGCGAGCGCGTCCTGCACGCTCGCCACGAGCTCCACCAGGTCCTCGCGCGTGCGGTCGCGCAGCGGCGGCAGCCGGATCGGCATCACCGCGAGGCGGTAGTACAGGTCCTCGCGGAAGCGGCCCGCGGCGACCGCGCCCACGAGGTCGCGCGACGACGCGGCGATCACGCGCACGTTGGGCGTGACCTCGGTCGTGCCGCCCATGCGCCGGAAGCCCTTCCCCTCGAGCACGCGCACCAGCTTGGGCTGCAGCACGGGGTCGAGGTCGCCGATCTCGTCGAGGAAGATGGTGCCGCCGTCGGCGACCTCGAACGCGCCGAGCGTGGTCCGCGTCCCCGGCCCCGCGGCCTCGACGCCGAACAGCTCCGCGTCGAGGGAGTCGGGGCGCAGCGACGCGCAGTTCACCTCGACGAACGGCCGCTCGGCCCGCGGGCTCAGGGCGTGGATCAGCTCGGCGACGCGCCCCTTGCCCGCGCCGCTCTCGCCGAGCACGAGGGCCGTGGTGCGGTCGCTGCCGGCGAGGAGCTGCACCTGCGCCTGCAGCTCGCGCATGCCGGGGCTGGAACCGAAGACGACGCCGCCCCCGGCGCCGCGCTTCCCCGTGAGCCAGCGGCTCAACCGGCGGAGCTGCGCCTTCTCGAGCGCGCGCTCGGCCGCGGCCGCGAGATGGCTCAGGTCCACCGGCTTGGTGAGGAAGTTCTCGGCGCCCTTGTGCAGCGCGTCGACGGCCATCGGCACGTCGCCGTACGCGGTCACCATGATGACGACGGGCCGCTCCTCCTTGATGGCCTCGAGGACGTCGAACCCCGTCATGTCCGGGAGGCGGACGTCGAGCAGCACGAGGTCCGGCCGCGAGCGCCGGTACGCCTCGATGCCCTCCTGCCCCGTGTGCGCCTCGACCACCTGGTGCGCCCCGTCATGACGGAAGAACATCGCGAACGCCGTGGCGATCGCGACTTCGTCATCGATGATGAGGATGCTCGCCATGCGCTGGGGGTTGCTCGGGCTGGGGAGGCACCACCACGGGCAGGACGACCTCGAAGCAGGCGCCGCGCCCGGGCTCGGACTCGACGCGCAGGAGGCCGTCGTGTTCCCGCACGATGCCGTCGGAGATCGACAGGCCGAGGCCCGTCCCGATGCCCCGCGGCTTGGTCGTGAAGAACGGATTGAAGATGTGCGCGCGATGCTCGGGCGCAATGCCGCGCCCCGTATCGGCGACCGACACGACCACCGCCTCCCCTTGACGCCGCGTGTGCACGGTGATCCGCCGCTCGGCCGCCCCGGTCACGGCCTGCTCGGCGTTCGCGAGCAGGTTGAGGAGCACCTGCTGCAGCTGCCCGGCGTCCGCCCAGGTGACCGGGACCGCCGCATCGAGGACGACCTCGAGCTGCACGCCGCCGTCACGAAGTGCGAGGCGCCGGAGCTCCACGGTGTCGCCCACGAGCTGGTTGAGGTCCACCGGCGCGCGCTCGGGCGGCGTCTGGCGCGCGAACGTCAGGAGCTTCCCGACGATCCGGGCGGCGCGCTTCGCCTCGGCCGCGATCGTCTCCGCCGCCTGGCGCGCCTCGCCGTCGAGCGCCCCGCGCGCGAGCATCAGCTGCGCGAACGCCAGGATCCCCGTGAGCGGCGTGTTGATCTCGTGCGCCACGCCGCCCACGATCTCGCCGAGCGCGGCGAGCTTCTCGCGCCGCACCACCTGCTCCATGAGGCGCTGCTCGTCGGAGACGTCGCGCATGATGGCGAGCACCCCGGTGATCCGCCCCGACTCCACGACCGGCGCGGCGCGGACCGTCGCGATCCCGTGCGTCCCGTCACCGCGCGTGAAGCGCAGCTCGCGGTACGGCTTGTCGCCGCGCAGCGTCGCCGTGAAGACCTCCCACATCGCCGCCCGCTCCGAGGCGTCGACGAAGTCGGCGAAGTGCCGGCCCACCATCTCGGTCCGGGTGCGCCCGATCACCTCCTCGAGCGACCGGTTCACGGAGGTGATGTGCCCCTCCTCGTCGAGCGTCGCGATCGCGTCCTCGGCGGCCTCGAACAGCCGCGTGTAGCGCGCCTCCGCGCGCTCGAGCGCCTCGGCCTGCGCCCGCTCCTCCGTCACGTCGCGCGCCACGCAGAGCGCGCCCGAGATCGCGCCCCCCTCGACCGCCGGCGAGGCCGCCACCGAGACGATCCGGCGCACGCCGTCGGCGCCGAGGACCGCGCACTCGAACCGGCGGTCGGCGCCGGCGAGCACCGCGCGCATCTCCGCGTCGACGCGCAGCTGGTCGGGCGTGTCGATGAACGGGAGCGCCGCGAGCCCGCGCAGCGCGCGCGGCGTGAGGCCCGCGAGGACGCCGGTCGCCGCGTTCGCCATCCGGAAGACGCCCGCGGGGTCGATCACGAAGATCGCGTCGCTCGCGCGCTCGACGATCGCGCGCAGCGCCGCGGCGCCGAGCAGCGCGACGGGGTCGGTGCCGCGCGGCGTGATGCGCTCGGCCATCGCGCTCAGAAGCGCCAGGCGCGGAAGAGGTCGAAGCCGAACTGCTGCGGCGTGGGAACGAAGCCGCGGGCGTTCGCCGACTGCGAGCAGAGCACCGCCGCGGTCGGCGGCTCGACGCCGGCGGAGAGCGTGTAGCCGCCCCGCAGGAGGTAGTCGAGCTTCACGCCGATCGAGTTCGCGAACGCCGCCGCATTGATCGTGCCGCCGTCCTGCACGAACTGCCCCACCTGGCAGAGGCCCGCGTCGAGCCGCACGAACGCGCGCTCCCCCACCTGCTTGCCGCAGTTGAAGCGCGTCCCCTCGAGCACCGCCGCGGTGCTGCCGGTGAGGTTGGTGCCGCCGCCCTCGTCGATCCCCGAGGTGGAGAGCCGCGCATCGTCGCAGAGGCCGCCCGCCTTCCCGCCCAGGTAGCTCCCGAGCGAGCCGATCAGCACGCGCGCCGCGGTCGAGGTGTAGTTCGTGTTCCGCCCGCCGATCTCGAAGCTCGGCCCGCCGGTCACCAGGTAGCTGATGAGGTCGGCGTTGCGGACGCGCGCCGAGTCGGGCGTCGAGAGCGCGGCCGTCGGCTCGAGGAGGGTGCCGCCGATGTTCACGCGGACCCGCACGTCGGGCTGCGCCCCCTGCTTGCTGTACTGCCGCACCGTGTAGAGCGCGTTGATGTCGAGGTTGGGGTTGAGGACATAGTCCGGGTCGCCGAACCAGTCGATCGACCCCTGCTCCACCTCGAAGGTGCGCTGCACGGGGCCGAGGTTGAGCCGGTACGTCCCGCGCACCGTCTGCAGCGAGCCGGTGAGCGCGAGCTGCGCCTCGCCGAGCCCGCGCCGCTCCTGCGCGCGCGTGATCGCGACCTGCCCGCCCAGGTTGATGTTCGCCTCCGCCGAGCGCAGCCAGACGTCCCGCCCCATGCGGATCGGCACGTTCCGCACCGTGAGGTTCTCGACGAACAGCGACGGCGGCTGGGGCGCGAGCCGCCGGTCGAGCAGCGACGTCGTGTCGACCACGCCGAAGCGGTCGAACTCGGTGAGCGAGATCACGTCCTTGGTCGCGATCTCGGGGATCGCGATCACGGCACGGTCGGCGGTGAGCGCGCCGCGCAGCGTGGCCGCGCGCAGCGACCCGCTGATGCGCAGGCTGTCGGAGAGGTCGATGTCCGCCACGTTCCGCACGTTGTAGACGTGGAACGTGTTGGCGCGCGCCGTCAGGTCGAACGCCGGGTCCTCCCGGTCGGCGATGGTGATCCACCCCGCGACCGACGCCCGGCCGCTCCGGCCGTTCGTGCTCGTCGTCGCCTGCAGGCGCCGCACGGCGATGCTGTCGCCGATGAGCCCGATGTCCGCCGACACGTTGCGCCACCGCACGTCGCCGAGCGGCGTGGGCACGATGTTGCCGTTGCGCACCAGCAGGCCGCCGTCGAATCGCGGCTGGCGCCAGGTCCCGGTCACGTCGAGGTCGAGGTCGAAGTCGCCCGGGTCGCCGGGCGTGCGGCGCGTGATCGCGTCGAACAGGCGCAGGCTCACCGTGTCGGCGCGCACCGTCGCGCGCACCGGGCCGTCCTCGCGCATCCCGGGCCCGTCGCCGTCGAGCCCGAGCGCGAACGGCAGCGTGCCCTCGGCGCGCACCACCGGCCGCGCGGGCGGCCCGAGCGCGGCGGTGAAGCGCAGCGCGTCGGCGTCGGCCGTCGCCGCCGCCACCAGCGTGTCGAGCCGCACGCCGGCGACCAGGCCGCCGCGCAGCGTCCCGCGCGCGTCGAGCG
>CAZPJF010000153.1:0-8279 GCA_964586095.1 uncultured Gemmatimonas sp.
GCAGCGCGCGGGCGTCCGTCGCGTCCTCGGTGTCGCGGGCGGCGGGATCCTCGACAGCGAGGCCGGCGGCCTCCGTCACGACCAGCCGACCTTCCCCGCGGTCTTCAAGAAGGTGAGCCTGCGCCACAAGGAAGCCTGGCTCGCGATGCGCGACAGCGGCCTCGACTGGACGATGGTCGCCACCGGCGACATCGTGCCCGGCGAGCGCACCGGCACCTACCGCACGCTCGAGGATCGGCTGCCCGAGGGGGGGCGGCGGATCTCGGTGGAGGACGTGGCCGACTTCCTGCTGCGGTGCCTCCGCGAAGGGCGGCACATCGCGCATCGGGTCGGACTCGGGTACTAGTCGCCCGGGACGCCACGCGCGCCCTTGTTGTAAGGGAAACTCTGACACCGATGACCGCGCCCGGCCGTGAATCTTCAGATCGCGACGACGTTCGTCGCCCCACTTCGGGATCCGAGCCGAGGACGACCGGAATGCACCGACCCGCCCGACTGACCATCCTGACCATCCTGTGCGCCGCCCTCGCGGCGTGCGGAGGAGAGATCTCCGTGCCCGCCCGAAGCCCCTCGACGCTCCCGAGTCTCGCTGACGTCCCGACGGCCGCCTGGGAGCGCCTGGCGGAGCGCCAGGTCTTCTTCGGGCACCAGTCGGTGGGCGGGAACCTCGTGGACGGGCTCGCGACCACGCTGCGCGCGCACCCGGGGATCCGGCTGACGATCCAGGAGACCAAGGAGTTCGGCACGGTCGACGCGCCGGCCTTCCGGCACGCGGCGGTCGGCCGCAACTACCATCCGATCGAGAAGCTCGACGAGTTCGCGCGCATCGTGGCCGCCGCGCCCGCCGAGGCGGACCCGCTGGCGATGGTGAAGCTGTGCTACGTGGATGTCGAGACGAACCCCGATGCGGACGCGCTCTTCGCGGAGTACCAGCGGCGCATCGCGGCGATCCGTGCGCAGGCACCGCACCTGACGATCGTGCACGTGACGATGCCGCTCACGATCATCGAGAACTGGAAGGGGCGGCTCGTGACGACGGTGCTCCGGCGCCCCTCCGCCCGTGGGCATAACGCGGTGCGGCACCGGTACAACGAGCTGCTGCGCGCCGCCTACGCGGGGAAGGAACCGCTGTTCGACATCGCGGAACTCGAGTCGACGCGTTCCGACGGCACGCGCGCGGCGTTCCGGTTCCGCGGCGAGACGATCCCGATGCTGGCGCCGGAGCACGCCTCGGACGGCGCGCACCTCACGCCGGCGGCGGCCGCCCGGTTCGCCGAGCAGCTGCTCGTGACGCTCGCCACGGTCCCGGGGCGTGACACGGTGAAGGCCGGCAGCTGATGCGGCCGATCCGCGCGGATCACGTCGCGCGGATCACGTTGCGCGGATCACATCGCGCGGATCGCATCGCGCGGCTCACGTCGCGCGGCTCACGCCTCAAGCCGCGGCAGGGCGAGCCACGCGCCGGACGCCCCGTGACGGGCGTCAGCGCCGCGCGGCGGCTCCGGGCGCGGTGGCGCGGAGCAGCTCGGGCCGCCGCGCCGCGAGCAGCGTGACCACCTCGTCGGCCAGCCGCGATGCGACGCGCCGGTTCCCCTCGGGCGTGAGGTGCACGTAGTCGGTGAAGATCTGTCCGTCCGACGTCGGGAAGATCGGCGTCAGGTCCACGAAGGCGGCGCCCAGCGGTTCCACGGTCTCGCGGGTCCTCCGTGCGGCGTAGGGCGCGGCCTGGCGGATGAACGACTCGTAGCCCTCGGGCCAGGACTGGATGTTGAACTCGAAGATGCGCCGCTCGATCTCGGGCATCCGGTCGAGGTGTTCGCGTTCGAGCGAGAGGATCGGCTGCAGGGCGAAGACCGCGAGCACCCCTTCCTGGCGAAGGATGAGCGCGTTGCGCTCGATCATCTTGAGCGCGTTCCGCTCGAAGACCTCGTGCTGCTGCTGCACGACGCGCGGCACGTCGAGCGGGGCGGCGCGGCCGGGGCGCGTGAGGAGCAGCTTCGCCTCGCGCCCCGCGCGCGAGAGCACGTGGAAGAACGCGCTCTTGCGGAAGAGCCACCAGCCGTTCATCCGCACCAGCGCGCCGACCGTGGGCGGCCCCATGATGGTCGTCGCCTGCTCACCGTACGCATACGACGCGAACTGGTCGTGGTCGGGGCTGAAGAAGAAGTGGTCGTTCCAGCCGTCGATGAAGAGGATCAGGTCCGGGTCGTAGCCGAGGATGACCTGGTTCAGGTTGATCAGGTGGTGGTGCGTCCACGTCGAGGGCACCGCCGCGTTGATGACCTCGACCTGCTGGGACGCGAGGCGCTCGCGCAGGAGCGGCTCGAGGTACGCGTCGATCGTCTGCGAGTTGTCGAGGACCGCGTACTCGCGCTGCAGGTGGGGCCAGAGCCCGCCGGTGCCGTAGGCCGTCGAGGCACCCATGAGGAAGACGCGGAAGGTGCCGGCCGGCTTGGCCTTCGCCACATCGGCGTCGCGCCGGAAGCCCTGGCTGTTGTGCCGCACGCCGCGCGTATCGACCCAGTTCCGCGTGAGCGCGATGCTCTTGTAGGGGTCGTACTCGTACTGCTGGAACGCCCCGCCGGCGTACCCGCTCGTCGCGCGCAGGTAGAAGGCCGCCCCGAACTCGAGGACGATGAAGAGCAGGAGCAGCGCCACGCCGGAGAAGAGGACCTTCTTCCACGCCGGCAACGGCGGTGGCGCTTCGGCGGTGGCGGCGGGCGGCGCGGGCTCGGTCACGGGGTCGGGCGAGTGGGCGGGAGGCGGAAGGGCGCGTCGGGCTCGCGCGCCGTCACTTCTTGCGCGCGATGGCGCTCAGGAGGTACTCGCTCACGCCGAGGGCGGCCTTGAGCTTGGCCCGCCGCGAGGGGGCCGCGAGGTCCTCGCGCCACGCCTGGAACCACGAGCCGGCCTCGAACCGGAGGAGCTCGAAGCCGAAGCGCGACAGCATCGCCTTGAAGCGCTCCTCGGTGAAGGTGTGCGGATGCCCGGGGTCCAGCGCCAGGTTCGCGAGCACCCGATGGATGTAGTACCCGATGCGCGAGCGCGAGTTGACGGTGATGTAGAGGATCCCGCCGTCGCCCAGCAGCCGGCGCAGCTCGTTCATCACGCCGGCCATGTCCTGCACGTGGTCGATGCAGTTCTCGATGATGGCGAGGTCGTACCGCCCCGCCTCCAACGGCACCGCCTCGCCCCCGGCCTCCACGTACCGGACGTCCGGCGTGCGGAGGCGCGTCAGGGCCTCGTTCTGCGCGTAGAACTTGTTGAGCGGATCGACCGCCACCTTCTCGGCCGCCTTCAGGAAGGGCAGGAGCCCCACCGGGCCGCTGCCGAGCTCGACGAAGCGGCGCGAACCATCCGTGAGGGAATCCAGACCGGCCTCGCGCAGCCGACGGGTCAGCTCCCCCGCACGCCAGTCGTAGAAGTCGACCTGCGCCATCACGCCATGGGCCGCCTGCTCCGCAGCCTGCTGCCAATACCCCTGCTCGTACTCCTGCGCCTTCTTCCAGCGAGCCGTCGAGGCCACGCCTCCTCCTTCAAGTCAGGTTGTGCCGCGCGGACCGCTGCCGGTCGGGCGATGCATGTCGTCCATCCGTTCCGCAACTTCCGCTCCAGTCGGCGGACGCCATCAGCCAGGCGTTGCACCGACTGCGCTGTCGCAGTGACGCCACAGACTCCGTCCGCGGGCCGCGTCAGCTGCGGGGGCGCTCGTGGGTGGAACGTTATGGCGACGAGTGTCCGGCTCGCTAGGGCGACGCCGCGCGTCGGTGCGTCCGCGGCCCGGGGCGCCACGCGCGCCGCGCGACCCCGGCGTCGGCGCGGTCAGGCCGCGGCCGACCCCAGTGCCGCGCGCAGCCACGCGCCCGTCGCGCGGACGTGCGCGAGGTCGACCCCCGTCTCGTACCCGCGCGCCGCGAGATGCGCGAGCACGGCCTCCGTGGCGACGTTCCCCGTGGCCCCCGGCGCGAACGGACACCCGCCGATGCCCGCGGTGCTCGCGTCGAAGCTGCGGATCCCGAGCGCGAGGCAGGCGTCGAGGTTCGCGAGCGCGCGCGCGTGCGTGTCGTGGAAGTGGCCGTTCACCCGCGTCGCACCGGTCCGGTCCAGCACCGCCGCCATCACGCGCGTCGTCCCCTCGGGCGTCCCCACGCCGATGGTGTCGGCGATGCTGAGTTCGTCGCATCCCATCGCGAGCAGCGCCTCGGCGACGCGGGCCACGGCCTCCGGCGCGACCGCCCCCTCGTAGGGACAGCCGAGCGCGCAGCTCACCGTGCCGCGCACCGCGATGCCCGCCTCGCGCGCCGCCGCCACCACCGGCCGGAAGCGCTCCAGCGACTCGGCGATCGAGCAGTTGATGTTCCGCTGCGAGAACGTCTCGCTCGCGGCGCCGAAGACGCAGATCGCGTCGGCGCGCGCCGCGCGCGCGGCCTCGAAACCGCGCAGGTTCGGGGTGAGGACGCTGTACCGCACGCCGGGCGCGCGGCGGATCGCGGCCATCACCGCGGCGGCGTCCGCCAGCTGCGGCACCGCCTTGGGCGAGACGAACGAGGTGACCTCGATCGCGCGGAAGCCGGCCGCGCTGAGGCGGTCGACGAGCTCCACCTTGACGGGCGTCGGGAGGAACCGCGACTCGTTCTGCAGGCCGTCGCGGGGCGCGACCTCGACGACGGTGACGAACTCGGGCACGGGAGCGGGGGCGGAGGGACCCCTGCAATCTGGCCGACGGCCCGCGCGCTGTCATGGCGAGCCGGTGCCCGCGGACGCCCTGCCGTCGCCCGGTCGGCCGTCGCCCGGTCGGCCGTCGCACGGGTCCCGCGCTCGCGTTGTCACCCGAAGTCCGCCGCGCGAGATTGCGGCACGCCCCCTCCATCGCCGATGCGACGTCTCCTGATCCCCCTCTCCCTGCTCGCGATCGCAGCCTGCTCGGGCAGCGGCGGCGGCGCCCCGCCCGCGGCCGACTCCACCACGGTGGCCGGCGCGCGCGCGGCTGCGGACTCGCTCGGGCAGGACCTCATGGGCCTCCTGCTGCGCGAGCTCGAGCGCGGCGGCCCCGAGGCCGCCGTCGCCGTCTGTGCCGACTCCGCCCAGGTGCGCACCGCCCGCCACTCGCGCGACGGCCTCGTGGTGCGGCGCATCGGCACGCGGGTCCGGAACCCGCGGAACGCGCCGGACTCGCTCGAGGCGCGCGTCCTCGCGGCGCTCGAGGCGGAGCGCGCCGCCGGGCGGGCCGCGCACGAGGTGGTCGAGGTCGCGCGCGCCGGCGCGGGCTGGGAGCTCCGCCTGCTGCGGCCGATCACCCTCCTCGATCGCTGCACCACCTGCCATGGCGACGACACGCAGATCCCGCCGGCGGCGCGCGCGCTCATCCGGTCGCGGTACCCCGACGACCGCGCGACGGGCTACGCGCCCGGCGACCTGCGCGGCGCCGTGAGCGTGCGCGTGGCGCTTCCCGCGCCGAGGTGACGCGCGGCACGGAGGCGGGGAGCGAGGCGGCCGACCCGTCGGCGCTGCGCGCGCGCCTGCGGCGGGCGCTCGCGCCTGGCTTCACGACGCGTTTCGCGCCCGCCCCCACCGGGTTCCTCCACCTTGGCCATGCCGTCAGCGCCGTCTGGGTCTGGGGGATCGCGCGCGCCTTCGGCGGACGCGTGCTGCTCCGCATCGAGGACCACGACCGCGGGCGCTGCCGGCCGCGCTTCGAGGCGGCGCTCCTGGACGACCTCGACTGGCTCGGCCTCGTGCCCGACGGCGCGGGGACGGCGGACTTCCGGGCCGGCGCGCTCGCGCAGCGGCAGAGCGACAACGGCGCGCAGTACGCGCGCCGGCTCGCGACGCTCGAGGAGTCCGGCCTCGCCTACCCCTGCACCTGCTCGCGCGCCGAGGTGGCGCGGGCGGCGCACCCGGTGGATGGCGACCTCGCGGCACCTCGCGCATCCGGGCGCGACGCCGCGGAGCGGGTCGACCCGGGCGTTGAAGGCGCGGAGGCGCGCTATCCCGGCACCTGCCGCGACCGCGGCCTCGACCCCGCGTCGACACCGGCTCGGCGCGTGGTGATGGCGCCCGGCGCACCCGAACGGTTCGACGACCTCCGCCTCGGACCGCAGGAACAGGATCCCGACCGGCAGTGTGGCGACTTCCTCGTGCGCGACCGCAGCGGCAACTGGACGTACCAGTTCGCGGTCACGGTCGACGACTGGGAACAGGGGATCGACCTCGTCGTGCGCGGGGAGGACCTCCTCCCCTCCACCGGACGGCAGCTCCGCCTGGCGCGCCTGCTCGGCCGGGCGGCCCCGCCGCGGTTCCTGCACCATCCGCTGCTGCGGCACGCGGACGGGCGCAAGCTCAGCAAGTCCGCGCGCGACACGGGGCTCCGCGACCTGCGCGCCGACGGCGTGACGGCACACGAGGTGCTCGGGCTCGCCGCGCACCGGAGCGGGTTGCTCGACGCGCCGCGCCCGCTCGGCGCCGGGGCGCTCGCGGACCTGTTCCGCTGACCGCGCGCCGCTGATATTCCGCCGCCATGCACCCTCCTGCTTCCCGCCCGAGTTGACGCCGACGCTCGTCGCGCTGCTCGCGTTCCTCACGCTGCAGCTGGGGATCGGCGTCTGGATCTCGCGCCGGATCGCGAACGAGAGCGACTACCTGGTCGGCGGCCGCCGGCTCGGCTACCTCCTCGCGACCTTCTCGATCTTCGCGACCTGGTTCGGCGCCGAGACGGTCATCGGGTCGAGCGGCGAGATCCACGCGGGCGGCATCACGCTCGCCTCGGCGGAGCCGTTCGGGTACGGCCTCTGCCTGCTGCTCATGGGGGCCTTCCTCGCGAAGCCGCTCTGGGACCGCGGGCTGACCACGCTCGCGGACCTCTACCGGCTGCGCTTCGGCACGGGCGTGGAACGCCTCGCCGCCGTGCTGCTGATCCCGAGCTCCGTGCTCTGGGCGGCGGCGCAGGTGCGCGCGTTCGGCCACGTGATCGCCACGGCGGGCGACGTGCCCGTGGACCGCGCGATCGCGTTCGCCGCGCTCTTCACGGTGGGCTACACCGCCTTCGGCGGACTCCTCGCCGATGCGGTGACCGACGTGCTGCAGGGCATCATCCTGGCGGTCGGCCTCGTCGCGATGCTCGTCGCCGTGGTGCTGCAGGTGGGGGGCCCGGCGGAAGCGGCGGCGTTCATCGCCGCGAGCGGCAAGGTCGACCTCGCACCGACGGCGGCGGGCCCGTGGCTCGAGACGCTCGAGGCGTGGGCGATCCCGGTGTGCGGCTCCCTCGCCGCCACGGAGGTGATCAGCCGCGTGATCGCGACACGCACCCGCGTCATCGCGGCGCGCGCCTCGCTCCTCGCCGGCGCGCTCTACATCGCCGTCGGGAGCATCCCGGTGGTCATCGCGCTCCTCGGCAGCCAGCTCGTCGGGCCGCTCGCCGACCCGGAGCAGCTCCTCCCGACCATCGCGCGCGACCACCTCCCGCCCCTCTTCTTCGCCGTCTTCACCGGCGGCCTCGTCTCCGCGATCCTCTCGACGGTCGACTCGACGCTGCTCGTCTCCTCGGGCCTCCTCTCGCACAACCTCATCGTGCCGCTCGCGCGCATCACCGACGAGCGGACCAAGCTGCGCCTCGCCCGCGCGGGCGTGGTCACCTTCGGGCTGGTCGCGTACGCGCTCGCGCTCGGCGCCGACGGCGTCTTCGCGCTCGTCGAGCAGGCTTCGGCGTTCGGGAGCGCGGGGATCCTCGTGACCGTGCTCTTCGCGCTCTTCACCCCGTGGGGCTCCGCGCGCACCGCGACCCTCACGCTCCTCGGCGGCATCGTCGTGTACGTCGGCGCGACCACGCTCGGCGCCGCCACGCCCTTCCTCGCGTCGCTCGCCGCGGCGCTCCTGCTCTGGGGGACCGGATGCGCGATGGACAGCGCCAGGCGCTGATCGGCGCGGCCCTGCTGATGGCGACCTCCGCCATCGGTCCCGGCTTCCTCACGCAGACGGCCGTCTTCACCGAGCGGCTGGGGCCGAGCTTCGCGTTCGCGATCCTCGTGAGCGTCGTCATCGACATCGTGGCGCAGCTCAACATCTGGCGCGTGATCACGCTCACCGGCCGCCGCGCGAGCGACATCGCGAATGCCGTGACGCCGGGGCTCGGCACGCTGCTCGCCGTCCTCGTCGCGCTCGGCGGGCTGGCGTTCAACATCGGCAACGTCGCGGGTGCCGGCGTCGGGATGGAGGCCGCGCTCGGGATCCCGGTGTGGGCGGGCGCCGCGCTCAGCGCCGCCGGCGCCATCGCGCTCTTCGTG
>CAZPJF010000154.1:0-8245 GCA_964586095.1 uncultured Gemmatimonas sp.
CTTCCTCCTCCTGCTCGGCCTTGAGTGCGGGCCAGCCGGGGAAGGGCACGTCCGCGCCGGTGCGGTTGAGCGCCTGCTCCCGCTGCTGCCGCACCTGGCGATCCGAGCGGAGCGCGGCGCGGAGGTGGTACGTGATGGTCGCGCCCACCGGCGGGTTCTGCGCGAAGTAGTGCGCGGCCCCCTGGAACGAGGCGCCGTTGCCGCCGAGCGGCGAGGCGGGCTGGAACTGGAAGGCCGGCGCGACGGGGAAGAGCGTCGCCTCGGCGCGGACCACCTCGGGCGCCAGCGCGCGCAGCGCCGAGTAGTCGTCGAGCACGTAGATGCCACGCCCGAAGGTGCCGACCACGAGGTCGTTCATCTGCGGCTGGATGGCGATGTCGTAGACCGCGATGGTCGGGAGTCCGCCACGGAGCTGCTGCCAGCGCCCGCCGTCGTCGAACGACACGAACACCCCGAACTCGGTGCCCGCGAAGAGCAGGCCCGGGCGCACCGGGTCCTCGCGGATCACGTGCGTGGGGCCGCGCTCGGGGAGGTTCGACGAGATCACCTTCCACGTCCGCCCGCGATCACCGGAGCGCAGCAGGTACGGCTTGAAGTCGCCGCGCTTGAAGTTGTTGATGGCCGCGTAGACGACGTTCGCGTCGTGCGGTGACGCCGTGAGGTAGGCGATGTAGCTCGTGTCGGGGACGCCGGCGATGCTCGCCACCGTGCGCCAGGTGCCGCCGCCGTCCTCGGTCACGGAGATGAGGCCGTCGTCGGAGCCGACGTAGAGCAGCCCCTCGGACCTCGGCGACTCGCTGAGGGCGACGATCGTGCCGGCGTACGAGGTGGAGGTGTTCCGCGCGACGGCGTCCACGCTCCAGAGGCGCCCCTGCATCCGCATCGACGTGCGCGGGAGGTTGCGCGAGAGGTCGGGCGAGACGGGACGCCAGTTGCTGCCGCGGTCGTCGGAGCGGTACACGCGCTGCGACGCGAAGTAGATCCGCGTGTGGCTGAATGGGCTGATGAGGAGCGGCGAGTCCCAGTACCAGCGCGCCGGGTCCTCGCCCGGCTCCTCCTCCGGCACGATGCGCACTGCGTTGCCGGAGCGGCGGTCGTAGCGGACGAGGCCGCCGTTCTGCGACTCGGCGTAGATCGTGTTGGCGTCGGTGGGGTCGATGCGGCTCTGGAACCCGTCGCCGCCGTTGGTGACGAACCAGTCGGAGTTGCGGATGCCGTTGGTCGTGTTGGTGCGCGCCGGGCCGCAGAACGAGTAGTTGTCCTGCGTGCCGCCGCAGACCGTGTAGAACGGCGCGTCCATGCCGACGTCGATCTTGTAGAACTGTGTCACCGGGAGGTTGGCCACGAAGCGCCAGTTGCGCGCGCCGTCGAAGCTCTCGTAGATGCCGCCGTCGTTGCCGTTGATGATGTGGTCGCTGTCGTCGGGGTCGATCCAGATGGCATGGTTGTCGACGTGCTTGTTCGACTCGCCGAGGTCGCTCCAGGTGGCGCCGCCGTCGTTGGAGACGCGGTTCTGGACGTCCACCGCGATCACGCGGTCCGGGTCGCGCGGGTCGACCCAGATCTCGTTGTAGTAGAGGGACGAGGACGAGAACTGCCCGCCGCGCCGGCTCCAGCTCGCGCCGTTGTCCTCCGAGCGGTAGACGCCGCCGCGGTTGTTCGTGGCCTCGACGATCGCGTAGACCACGTCCGGGCGCGACGCCGAGCGCGCGAGCCCGATGCGCCCCTCGCCCTCGGGGACGCCGCCGAGCTTCTTCCAGGTCTTCCCGCCGTCGACCGAGCGGTGGAGCGCGCTCTCCGGCCCGCCCGCGAGGTAGCCCCACACGTGGCGGTGCCGCTGCCAGGTGCTCGCGAGGAGCACGTCGGGATCGCGCGGGTCGAGGTCGACGTCGTTCACGCCGGCCCACTTCTCGCCGGCGAGGATCCGCGTCCAGGTCTCCCCGCCGTCGGTGGTCTTGAAGAGCCCGCGGTCGCCTCCCTCGGCCCAGAGCGGCCCCTGCGCCGCGACGTACATGGTGCGCGAGTCGCGCGGGTCGAACACGATGCGGCCGATGTGCTCGGAGTTCCGCAGGCCCATGTTGCGCCAGGTGCGGCCGCCGTCCTCCGACTTGTAGATGCCGTCGCCGAAGCTCACCGAGCGCTGCGCGTTGTTCTCGCCGGTGCCGACCCAGACGACGTTCGGGTCCTTGGGGTCGAGCACCACCGTGCCGATCGAGTACGACCCCTGCGAATCGAAGATCGGGGCCCAGGTGATGCCGGCATTCTCCGACTTCCAGACGCCGCCGGAGGCGACGGCGGCGTACCAGGTCTTCCGGTCCGGCGCGATCGCGAGGTCGCCGATGCGACCAGAGGTGAATGCGGGGCCGATGAGGCGGAAGCGGAAGCCGCCGAGCGCGCTGGCCGGGACGCCGGCCTGCGCGGAGTCACCGGCGGCTGGCGCGCCCCGGCCCCCCTGGCCGCGCGCCGCGGCGCCGGGGGCGTTGCCGCCCTGCGCGCCGCCCGAGGGGCGGGTACCGGGACGGCCCTGCGCCTCGGCGAGCGTGCCGACGAGCGCGAGGAGGAGCAACGAGGAACGGAGCATGGGTAGGGAGTGAAGGGGAGCGGAAGAGCGGAAACCCTGTGGTCCCGACGCGTGACCGAAGGGACGGACCACCATGACGAGGATGCCCAACATGCGACACCCGACCCCTGCTGTCACGCGTCGACGGACTCTACGCACGGCCCTGCTCTCCTGCTCACTCGCCCTCGGCGGACTCCCCGCGGTCGCGACCGCGCAGGAGGCGCGGATCTACACCATGCCCGACCTGCGCCGGCGGATCGAACTCGCCGCCGACCGGCCGATGATCGGCGTCACCACCACGAGCGCGAGCGAACGCGGCGACACGCTCGGCCTGCGCATCGAGTCGGTGACGACGGGCTCCCCGGCGGACAAGGCCGGCCTCAAGGCGGGCGACCGCCTGCAGGCCGTGAACGGTGTGAGCCTCCGCGCCGACCGAGCCGACGCTGGCGAGGACGACTACGACGGCGTGTTGAACCGCCGGCTGCAGCGCGAGGTGCAGCGGACGGCGTCCGGCGAGTCGGTGGAACTGCGCGTGCTCTCCGGCAGCCAGGCGCGAACGGTGCGCGTGACGCCGGTGAAGGCGTCCGAGTTCCAGGCCGAGTCCGAGGGAACCTCGCTGTGGCGCTCCCGCGACCGCGACGGGGCGGTGCTCGGCGTGACCGTGGCCAGTACCGGCTCCGCGCGCGACACGCTCGGCGTCTTCGTGCAGGCCGTGGTCAAGGATGGGCCGGCGGAGAAGGCGGGCATCGTCGAGGGGGACCGGATCGCGGCGATCAACAGCGTGAGCCTGCGCGTGGCACGCGAGGATGCCGAGGACGACGCGGTGGGGGCGGCGCGCGCGGAGCGCCTCTCGCGCGAGGTCGCCAAGCTCAAGGCGGGCGACGTGGCGGAGCTCACCGTGATCTCGGCCGGCCGGTCGCGCACGGTGCGCGTCACCACCGTGAAGGCGGGCGACCTGCCCGGCGGGGCAGCGCAGAGCCTGTTCTTCCGGATCCCCGAGCCGGGCGGCATGCCGTTCGAGGAGAGCATCCTGCCCCGGCTGCGGTTCGAGGAGCGCGGGCTGCCGCGCTTCCGGATGGAGGAGCGTGAGCTGCCGCGCGAGCGGATCGAGGAGCGCGAACGGCCGCGCCTGCGGATCCAGCGGCCTTCGCCCGGCACCCTGCCCCTGGTGATCCGGAGGTCGGTGCGCACCGAGGTCTAGCGCGCGGTCTCGCCCGGGGGGAGCGGTGCCGGTAGCTTGTCCGGCATCGCTCCCCCCACTCACGCAGAGTCCGCGATGTCCCGATCCGCGCGCGCGCGGCGGCTGGCCACGATCGCCGCGCCGCTCCTCTCCCTCCTCGCCGCATGCGACGGCGCGCCCGCCCCGGCGGACCCGCAACTCGTCGCGCAATGGACCCGCAGCTCCCTCGCTTTCGTCCGGAGCGAGCGGCTCGGCCCCCCGGTCGCCGCGCGCATCTCGGCGTACGCGGGGCTGACGCTGTTCGAGGGGTACGCCGCGGACGCGCGGTCCGGCCTGCGCTCGCTCGCCGGCCAGCTGAACGGGCTGGCGGCGGTCCCCGCGGCGCCGGAGGGGCGCATCGACGGCGCGATCGTCGCCGCCGTCGCGGAGCGCATCGTCCTCGACTCGCTCTTCCGCGACGGGTTCGCGACCACGCGGAACACCATCGACTCGCTCGCGGCGGCCCAGGTGGCCGCGCGCGTGGCGGCGGGCGTCGGCCCGGACGAAGTCGAGCGGTCGGAGGCGCACGGGGAGCTCTTGGCCGGTGCGATCCTCGCGTGGGCCGCCACGGACGGGTTCTTCGACACCCGCAGCCGCACCTGGACGCCACCCGCCCGCCGCGACCAGTGGCAGAACACCGCGACGCTCGACCAGTACGTGCCCCGCACGCTCTCGGGCCAATCGGACTTCGTGGCGACCGACAATCCGAACGTGCGCCTCGACCCGGCCGAGGCCTCGGAGAAGAACGTCTTCACCAACCGCCCCAAGACCGCGGGACCGACGACGCTTCCGAGCTTCAACCCCACGCGGCCCACGGAACCGTTCTGGGGCGAGCTGCGGCCCTTCGTGCTGCGGGACGGCGACGAGTGCGCGCCGTCGCCGCCGCCGGCCTACTCGGAGCGGCCGGGGTCCGCGTTCCACGCCATGGGCAAGGCCTTCTACGACTCGGTGAAGGCGCTCACGCCCGAACAGCGGCAGGTCGCGCTCTTCTGGGCCGACAATCCCGTGGCGACGGGGACGCCCGGCTTCCACTGGATCAGCGTCGTGAACCAGATGATCGCGCGCCGCGGCCTCACGGCGCCGGCGGCCGCGGAGGTCTACGCGCTCACCTCGATCGCGATCCACGATGCGTTCATCGGCTGCTGGAAGGAGAAGTACCGCTCGATGGTGGTGCGGCCCGTGGCCTACGTGCAGCGCGTCTTCGACCGGGAGTTCCGCACCGTGATCCCGACGCCCCCGTTCCCCGAGTACCCGAGCGGGCACTCGGTGCAGTCGGCGGCGGCGGTCGCGGTGCTGGTCGCGACGCTGGGGGACACGATCGCGTTCGAGGACTCGAGCCAGGTGGACGTGGGGCAGCCGCCGCGACGGTTCGCGTCGTTCACCGCCGCGCGCGACGAAGTGGCCTGGTCGCGCGTGTATGCCGGCGTGCACTACCTCCCCGCGGTGATCGATGGCGTGACACAGGGGAACTGCATCGGCGCGCGCGTGCGCGCCCTGCGGACGCGGACTGCGCCGGGCGGGACGCCGTGAGCAGCGCCGTGAACAACGCCGTGAGCAGCGCCGTGAGCAGCGCCGTGAGCAACGCGCCGCGCGCGACGATGCGGGGCGTCCCGCGCCACGCCGGCCGGAACGCGCTGGCGCTGCTCTCCCTCGCGGTGGCGGTGGGCTGCGGCGATCCCGCGCCGACGGTCGGCGCCTGGCAGCAGGGCGAAGGCCACCGGTGGCGCGATCTCGATGTGCGCGGTGCGGCACGGCGCGCTGCCGAGGCCCGCGCCGGATTCACGGCCCTCGCGCCGTCGCGCACCGGCATCACGCACCGCAATGACGTCGACGACGCGCACGCGATGCGGAACCGGAACCTGCTCATCGGCGCGGGTGCGGCCGTGGGCGACATCGACGGCGACGGCCTGCCCGATCTCTTCCTCGCCTCGGTGGAGCGCCCCGCCGCCCTCTACCGCAACCGCGGTGGACTGCGCTTCGAGGACGTGACCGCCGCGAGCGGGGTGCGGCACGACTCGCTCGCGGTCGGCGCGGTCTTCGCCGACCTGGATGGCGATGGGGACGACGACCTGCTGGTGGGGACGCATGGCGGGCCGGTCACGCTCTGGCTGAACGACGGGGCGGGCCGGTTCCGCGACGGCACCGCGGAGAGCGGCCTGACCGGCGGCTACGCGGCGACGACGCTCACGCTCGCGGACGTGGACCGCGACGGCGACCTCGACCTCTACGTGGCGACGTACAAGGTGCGCAGCGCGCTCGACGCGTACCCGCCGCAGGCGCGCGCGTTCGACCAGGTGGTGACCAAGGTGGGGACGGGGTACGCCGTGAAGCCGGAGTGGCGGCACGAGTACCGGATCGAGGACCGCCCCGACCTCGGTGGCATCGTCCGCTCGCAGCGCGCCGACCCCGACCTCTTCTTCATCAACGACGGCGGCGCGCGGTTCACGCGCACCCCGATCCGCGGCCCGCGCTTCCGCGACGAGGCCGGACGCCCGCTGGCGGAGGAACCCGACTACTTCACGCTCGCCGCGCGCTTCTACGACGTGAACGGCGACGGCACGGCCGACCTCTACGTCTGCAACGACTTCGAGGACCCGGACCAGTTCTGGCTGAACGACGGCTCGGGCAACTTCACGGCGGCGCCGCGCTGGGCCCTCGGCGCGACGAGCAACACCTGCATGTCGGTGGACTTCGCCGACGTCGACCGCGACGGATCGGTGGACATCTTCACCGCCGACATGCTCAGCCCCACGCGGGCGGCGCGGCAGCGCCAGATCCCCACGCACACCCCGCTCCCCAAGCCCATCGGCCCCGCACGCGACCGGCCGCAGTGGATGCGCAACATGCTCCATCTCGGCCGCGGCGACGGCTCGTGGGCGCAGGTCGCGGACCAGGCCGGCGTCGCGGCGAGCGACTGGACCTGGGGCTCGGCCTTCCTCGACATCGACCTCGACGGCTACGAGGACCTCATCACGCTCAGCGGGCACCGCTGGGACGTGCGCGATGCGGACACCTTCGACCGGATCCGCAACAGCTTCCCGCGCGTGGCGTGGGATGCGGAGCAGGGCGAGTTCCCGCGGCTCGCCCCGCGGAGCATCGTCTTCCGCAACGCCGGCGACGCGACCTTCGCGCCGATGCCGCGCGGATGGGGCCTCGGGGATGTCGAGGCGATCTCGCAGGCGCTGGCGTTCGCCGACCTCGACCTCGACGGCGACCTCGACGCGGTGGTCACGCGACTCGGCGCCGAGGCGGCCATCTATAGGAACGACGCGACCGCGCCCCGCCTCGCGGTGCGGCTCACCGGTGGCAGCGGCATCCGCAGCGGCGTGGGCGCGGTCGTACGGGTGCGCAACGGCGCGCTGCCCGAGCAGGTCCGCGAGGTGACCGCCGGCGGGCTCTACCTCTCGGGCGCGGAGCCGCTGTTGGTGTTCGCGGCCGATGCCGACCGTGCGGCGTCCATCGTGGTCCGCTGGCCCGACGGCCGCGAGCGGACGATCGCGGATGCAGGGGCGAACCGGCTGTACGAGGTGAGCGCCGACGGCGCGCCGACGCCGTCAGCGCCGCGCGGCACCGCGGGCGACCGCGCGCGCGGATCGGGCGCGCGCGCCCCGACGGACGTGGCAGGCGGCGGCCCGCCCGCGCTGTTCGCGGACGCGACGCCGCTGCTCGCCGGGGTGTCGCACCGCGAGGAGCCCTACGACGACTTCCGCCGGCAGCCGCTCCTGCCCAACCGCCTGAGCCAGCTTGGGCCGGGGCTCGCGTGGCTGGACGCGGATGGCGATGGCCGCGAGGACCTCGCGGTGGGTGACGGACGCGGCGGCGCGCTCACGCTCCTCATGAACGGCGCGCGCGGCTTCGCAGAGCGCCGGCTCGTCCAGCGCGCGGCGGGTGACCTCACCGCGGTCGTGCCGGTGCCCGACGGGAGCGGCGGGGAGCGGCTCGCGGTGGGGCAGGCGAACTACGAGGCCGCGACCCTCGACGAGGCGCTGGCGATCCCCTCGGTGCTCGGCGTGCGCGTGCGCGGGGGGGCGCCGGCCCTCGAGGGCGCTGCCGCGCTCGTGGGCGGCGACACCGCGAGCGCCGGACCGATCGCCGCGGGGGACGTGAACGGCGATGGGTGGCTCGACCTCTTCGTCGGCGCCCGCGTGCAGGGCGGCGCGTGGCCGCTCGGTGCGCCCTCGCGCCTGCTGCTCCGGCAGGCCGACGGACGCTACCTGCCCGACGCGACGAACGCCGCGGCCATGCGCGCCCTCGGGCTGGTGAGTGCGGCGCTGCTGGTCGACCTCACGGAGGACGGCCGGCCGGAGCTGGTGGCGGTGGGGGAGTTCGGGCCGGTGCGCGTCCTGCGCAACGACGGCGGGCGCTTCCGCGACGCGACGGCCGAGTTCGGGCTCGACCAGCGTCGCAGCCGATGGAACGGCGTGGCGGCGGGCGACTTCGACGGAGACGGCCGCCTCGACCTGGTG
>CAZPJF010000155.1:0-8196 GCA_964586095.1 uncultured Gemmatimonas sp.
GCGATCGTGATCGCGCCGGCCTGGCCGGCGAGCGCGACGATCTCCGCCTCGCGCTCGTGGTACTTGGCGTTGAGCACCTTGTGCGGCAGCCCGGCGCGCTGGAAGAGCCGCGAGAGCGTCTCCGACGCCTCGACGCTCGTCGTGCCGACGAGCACCGGGAAGCCCAGCTCGTGGAGCCGGCGCGTCTCCTCGAGGATGCCGTTGTACTTCTCGCGGCGCGTCTTGTACACGAGGTCCTGCCGGTCCTCGCGCACGATGGGCTTGTTGGTCGGGATGACCGAGACCTCGAGCCCGTAGATCTGGAAGAACTCCGTCTCCTCGGTCTCCGCGGTGCCGGTCATGCCGGCGAGCTTCTCGTAGAGGCGGAAGTAGTTCTGGATGGTGATCGTCGCGAGGGTCTGCGTCTCGCCCCGCACGGTCACCCGCTCCTTGGCCTCGACCGCCTGGTGCAGGCCCTCGCTCCAGCGCCGCCCCGGCATGGTGCGGCCGGTGAACTCGTCGACGATGAGCACCTGCCCGTCCTGCACGACGTAGTTCACGTCCTTCTCGAACAGCGCGTGCGCCCGGAGCAGCTGGTGCACGATGTTCAGCTTCTCGCTCCGGGCCGCGTACTCGATCTCGATCGTGCGCCGCGCCTCGAGCTTGGCCGCCGCGTCGAGCGCGTGGTCCCGCTCGATCCGGCCGATCGCCGAGGCGATGTCGGGGAGCACGAACTGGTCGTGCCGGTCGGGCGAGAGGAAGTCGACGCCGCGGTCCGTGAGGTGGACCGAGTGCCCCTTCTCGTCGAGCACGAAGAGGAGGTCGTCCTCGATCGTCGCGAACTCCTGCTTCCCCGACGGGAGCTTCCGGTCGGCGAGGTGCTGGAGCTCCTTCTGCTGGATCAGCTGCTTGACGCCGGTCTCCTGCATGACCTTGAGCAGCCGCTTGTTCTTGGGGCTGCCCAGCCGCGCCTGGTAGAACGCCAGCGCGGCCTCGTCGGTCCGGCCCTCCGCCATCGCCTTCTCGCCGCGCGCCACGAGGTCGTTCGCGAGCTCGGTCTGCTTGCGCACCAGGCGCTCGACGGCGGCGTTGTGCTCGCCGTAGGCGAGGTCGCCGTCGTTGCCCACCGGGCCCGAGATGATGAGCGGGGTCCGGGCCTCGTCGATCAGGACCGAGTCGACCTCGTCGACGATGGCGTACACGTGCGGGCGCTGCACCCGCTGCTCGAGCGCGACCACCATGTTGTCGCGCAGGTAGTCGAAGCCGAACTCGTTGTTGGTGCCGTACGTGATGTCGCAGTGGTAGGCGGCCCGGCGCTCGGGCGTGCCCGGCTCGGTGTCGTCGAGGCAGCCGACCGTGAGCCCGAGCCACCGGTAGAGGTGCCCCATCCACTGGGAGTCGCGCCGGGCGAGGTAGGAGTTCACCGTCACCAGGTGCGCGCCGCGGCCCGGGAGCGCGTTGAGGTAGAGCGGCAGGGTCGCGACGAGGGTCTTGCCCTCGCCGGTCGCCATCTCGGCGATCCGCCCGAGATGCAGCTGGATGCCGCCGACGAGCTGCACGTCGTAGTGCACCATGTCCCACGCCATGTCGTGGCCCGTCACCGACACGCTGGAGCCGACGAGCCGGCGCGCCGCCTCGCGGACCGTCGCGAAGGCCTCCGGCAGGAGGTCATCGAGGACCTCCGCCACCGCCTCGCGATACTCCTTCTCCAGCCCGCCCTGGCCGTCGAGCCCGCTCAGCTCGGCGTCGAGGGTCTCGCGCTCCGCCGCATCGGCCGCCGCGTGCTTCCGCGCGCGGAGGTCGTCGATCCGCGCCTTGAGGGGCGCCGTCCGCTCCTCGATCGTCGCGCGGAACTTCGCCGTCTGGCCCTGCACCTCGGCGTCCGGCCGGTCGCGCAGCCGCGCGCCGATGGCGTTGATCTCGTCCACGATGGGCTGGACCCGGCGCTGCTCGCGCTCGTGCCGCGTCCCGAAGACCGCCCCGATCAGCTTCTTGAGCATCCCGTGTTCACTCGGTGGTGGTGCGATACAACCCGTGCGCCGCGATGTACGCGGCGACCTCATCCGTCACGAACCCCCGCAGCGGCAGCCCCGCGCGCACCCGCGCGCGGATCTCCGTGGCCGAGAGGTCGATGCGCCGCGCGGCCACCCGCTCCACGACGACGCCTGCCGGCAGGGGGGCGCCCGGGGCGGCCGATTCGCCGCGCGTCAGCACGACGAGCCGCGCGAGGGCCGCGAGCGCCGCCGGCTCCCGCCACTGCCCCAGGGTCGCCGCCGTGTCCTCGCCCATCAGGAACGTGAGCTCGGCCGACGGATGCGCCGCCCGGAACGCCCGGACGGTGTCGATGGAGAAAGATAACCCGTCGCGCTCCACCTCGATGGCGTCGACGCCGAGACGCGGGTCGCTCGCCGCGAGCAGCCGTGTCATCGCGAGCCGGTCCGCGGCGGGGGTCATCTCGGCCTGCGCCTTGAGCGGCTGGCGGCGCGCCGGGATCAGCACGACCCGGTCGAGGCCGAGCCGCTCGAGCGCGGTGTACGCCAGGTGGAGGTGCCCCAGGTGCGGCGGATCGAACGTCCCGCCGAGCAGGCCGATCCGCTCGCCCACGCGCGCCGCCTCAGGGGCGCGGCGCCGACGTCGCCGTGCTGTCCGCCGAGGGGAGCCGGCAGGCGGCCATCACCTCGCGATCAGTGGGGAAGGCCGCGCGCAGCGTGGCGCACATCTCGTCCGCGTCCTCCCGGTAGTTCATCACCGGCAGGCGATAGATCTCCACCATCCGCAGCATCGCCTGGCGCGCCTTGTCGGAGTCCGGCCAGTTCTTCACCACGTCCTTGAAGTACAGGATCGCCGAGTCGTACGCCTTGCGCCGCTGGTAGTGCCGCCCGGTCTCGAAGTCCTTCGAGGCGAAGCGCTCGTCGAGGCGCTTGAGCGCCGCGGTCGCGGAGTCGGTGAGCCGGGAGTCCGGGTAGACGCCGAGCAGGAGCCGGAACTGCGTCTGCGCGAGGAGCCCGTACTGCGGGTCGAGGGAGGGGCGCGGCCAGAGCCCGGCGTACGCCCGGCCCGAGAGGAACAGGGCATCGTCGGCGAGCGTGTCGTCGGGCAGCGTCTCGCTGAGGCGGATGAAGGCCTGCGCCGCGAGCAGGCGTTCGCGGCGCTTGAGGCGCGCCTGCCCCAGGTACCAGTGCGCGAGGGGGAGGAGCGTGTCGCGCGTCGGGAGGTCGAGCGTGAGGCGCTCGAAGGCCGTCGCGGCGTCCCCCCACTTGCCGGCGCGGTACTTGGCCATGCCAGCACCGAAGAGCGCCGTGGAGCTCGGGTAGTCCCGGACGTTGAACGAGCGGAAACAGCCGGTGGCGGGGAGCACCACCGAGACCAGCAGGAGGAGGGAACGTCGCATCAGGTCGGTGGCTGCATCCGGGGCGACCCCTTGAGGCCGCGGAAGAATTCGATGGTGCGCTCGAGTCCCTCGCGCAGCTGGATGCGGGGTTCCCAGCCGAGGAGCGTGCGGGCGCGCGTGATGTCCGGCTGCCGCACCTTCGGGTCATCCGTCGGCAACGGGTGCGTCATGATAACCGACGACGAGCCCGTGAGTTCCAGCACCAGCTCGGCGAGCTGCCGGACCGTGAACTCGTTCGGGTTGCCGACGTTCACCGGCATCGCTTCCGACGACTGGAAGAGCCGGTAGATCCCTTCGATCTCGTCGTCGACGTAGCAGAACGACCGCGTCTGCGACCCGTCGCCGTAGACCGAGAGCGGCAGCCCATGGAGGGCCTGCACGATGAAGTTGGAGACGACGCGGCCGTCCCCCGGGCGCATCCGCGGCCCGTAGGTGTTGAAGATGCGCACGATCCGCGTGTCGACGCCCTGCGCGCGATGGTAGGCCATCGTCATCGCCTCGGCGAAGCGCTTGGCCTCGTCGTAGCAGCCGCGCGGGCCGATCGGGTTCACGTTCCCCCAGTAGGACTCCGGCTGCGGATGCACGAGCGGGTCGCCGTACGTCTCCGAGGTGGAGGCGAGCAGGAACCGCGCCCCCTTCGCGAGCGCGAGGCCCAGCGCGTTGTGCGTGCCGAGCGAGCCGACCTTCAGCGTCTGGATCGGCAGCTCCAGGTAGTCCACCGGGCTCGCCGGCGACGCGAAGTGCAGGACCCCGTCGAGCGGGCCCGCCACGTAGGTGTACTCGGAGATGTTGTGCCGGATGAAGCTGAAGCGTTCGTGCCCGACGAGGTGCGCGATGTTGTCGGGGTGCCCGGTCAGGAAGTTGTCGAGCCCGACCACGGTGTGGCCGTCGGCGAGGAACCGGTCGCAGAGGTGCGACCCCAGGAACCCGGCGGCGCCGGTGATGAGGATCCTCATGCGCGGCCCCGGCCGATGGACCGGTACTCGAACCCGAGCGCCTTCATCTTGTCGGGGTCGTAGAGGTTGCGGCCGTCGACGAGCACGGGCCGCTTGAGGGTCGCCTTCACGCGCGCGAAGTCGGGGAACCGGTACTCGTTCCAGTCGGTCACGATGACGAGCGCGTCGGCGCCCGCCAGCGCCTCGTAGCCGGTCTTCGCGTACGCGATCCGGTCGCCGAGGCGCCGCTGCGTCTCGTGCATCGCCGCCGGGTCGTGCGCGACGACGCTCGCCCCCGCCTCGAGCAGCTCCTCGATGAGCGTGAGCGACGGCGACTCGCGCATGTCGTCGGTGTTCGCCTTGAACGCGAGGCCCCAGAGGGCGATCCGCGCGCCCCGCACCGCGCCGCCGAGCGCGTCCCGCACCTTGCGGAAGAGCACGTGCTTCTGCGTCTCGTTCGCGTCCTCGACCGCGCGCAGGACGCCCATCGGCGCGCCGCGCTCCTCGGAGGTCCGGAGCAGCGCCTTCACGTCCTTGGGGAAGCAGGAGCCGCCGTACCCCGGGCCCGGGAAGAGGAAGGCCGGCCCGATCCGCGCATCCGAGCCGATGCCCTTGCGCACCAGGTCGA
The DNA here is from genome assembly GCA_964586095.1 of uncultured Gemmatimonas sp. Taxonomy (GTDB): domain Bacteria; phylum Gemmatimonadota; class Gemmatimonadetes; order Gemmatimonadales; family Gemmatimonadaceae; genus Pseudogemmatithrix. The sequence continues at coordinate 4,934 of CAZPJF010000155.1, forward strand.
CGTTCGCGCCGACCTTCTCGCAGAGGTTCGCGACCTCGTTCATGAACGAGATCCGCGTCGCCAGCATCGCGTTCGCGGCGTACTTGGTCATCTCCGCCGAGGGGATGTCCATGAAGATGATCGGCTTCCCCGTGCGCACGAACGGCGCGTAGAGCTCGGCCATCCGCGACCGGGCGAAGTCGCTCTCGACGCCGATCACCACGCGGTCCGGCTTCATGAAGTCGTCGACCGCGGCCCCCTCCTTCAGGAACTCGGGGTTGGAGCACATGTGGAACGGGTGCGTCGCATGCGGCTCGATCGCCGCCGCGACCTTGGCGGCGGTGCCCACCGGCACCGTCGACTTGGTCACCACGACCACCTCGCGCGCCGCGTGGCGCCCGATCTGCTCCGCGACCGCGAGCACGTGCTTCAGGTCCGCCGAACCGTCCTCGTCGGGTGGCGTCCCCACCGCGATGAAGATCACCTCGGCCGACGCGATCGCGGCCGGCACGTCGGTGGTGAAGGCGAGGCGGCCGGCCGCCTGGTTGCGCTCGACGTACTCCTCGAGGCCGGGTTCGTAGATCGGGAGCACGTTCCGCCGGAGGCCGTCGATCTTCGCCTGGTCGAGGTCGGCGCAGGCGACATCGTTGCCGGTCTCGGCGAGGCACGCGCCCACCACCAACCCGACGTATCCGGTCCCGACGACAGTGATGCGCATGCGGTCAGTGGCTCGCGGCGCCCACGGCGGGGCGCGAGGAGGTGAGGGCGACCACGCGGGCCTTGCCCGGCGCCAGCCGGCCGAGGGCGTTGCGCGTGTCGATGACGAGGCGGCAGCGGTCCACGACGCGCTGGTAGTCGACCGCCTTGTGGTCCGTGATGACGACCGCCGCATCGACCGAGTCGAGCAGCGCGTCGGTGAGCGGCACGCCGTGCATCTCGTGGCCGTCCTCGCGGAAGGCGGGGATGTGCGGGTCGTGGTAGACGACCGCCGCCCCGCGCTCCTCGAGGAGCCGCATCACGTCGAGCGCCGGGCTCTCGCGCATGTCGTCGATGTCGCGCTTGTACGCCACGCCGAGGACCAGGACCTTGCTCCCCTTGACCGCCTTCCGGTCGTCGTTGAGCGCCCACGCGATCTTCTCGACCACGTAGTCGGGCATCGCCGAGTTGACCTCGCTCGCGAGGTCGATGAAGCGGGTCTTGTAGTTGAGCGACCGCATCTTCCACGCGAGGTAGTGCGGGTCGAGCGGGATGCAGTGCCCGCCGATGCCGGGGCCGGGGGTGAACTTCATGAAGCCGAACGGCTTGGTCGCGGCGGCGTCGATCACCTCCCACACATCCACCCCGAGCCGGTCGCAGACGATCGCCATCTCGTTCACGAGCCCGATGTTCACCGAGCGGAAGGTGTTCTCCAGCAGCTTCACCAGCTCGGCCGCCTCGGGCGACGAGACGGGCACCACCGTGTCGATCGTCGACCGGTAGAACGCGGTCGCGACCGCGTTGCAGGCCGGGGTGATGCCGCCCACCACCTTCGGCGTGTTCTTCGTGTGGTAGGTCGGGTTCCCGGGGTCCACGCGCTCGGGGCTGAACGCGAGGAAGACGTCCACGCCGACGGTGAGCCCCCGCGCCTCGAGCCGCGGCTGCAGCAGCTCGCGCGTCGTGCCGGGGTAGGTCGTGCTCTCGAGCACGATGAGCATCCCCGCATGCACCTGCGCGGCGATCGTCTCCGACGCCGAGAGGACGTACGACATGTCCGGGTCGCGCGTCTTGGCGAGCGGCGTCGGGACCGCGATCGAGACCGTGTCGGCCCGGGCGAGCGCCCCGGCGTCGGTGGTCGCGACGAACTTGCCGGTTGCCACGTGCCGCGCCACCAGCGCGGCCGGCACGTCCTGGATGTGCGACTCGCCTCGCATGAGCAGCGCGCAGACGCGCTCGCTCACGTCGTAGCCGACCACGTGGAACCCGGCCTCGCAGAGTTCCATCGCCAGCGGGAGCCCGACGTATCCGAGGCCGATCACGGCACTCACGGCGGACCGGTCCTCGATCTTCTGGAGCAGGGCCTGCTGCATCGTCATGGCGGGGCGGGTGCGGGAGGGGCCGGTCACTTGCCGAAGAAGGCGCGCACGGCGGCGATGACCTCGTCGAGCTGCGCGCGGGTCAGCTCCGGGAACACCGGCAGCGAGACCACCTCGCGCGACGCCCGCTCGGCCTCGGGGCAGCTCCCCTCCCGGTAGCCGAGGTAGGCGAAGCAGGGCTGGAGGTGCAGCGGCAGCGGGTAGTACACCGAGTGGCCGATGCCCTGCGCCTTGAGGTGGTCCTTGAGCGCGTCGCGCTTCGGCACGCGGATCGTGTACTGGTTGAAGATCGACTCGTTCGCCGGGTCGATGTACGGGGTCACGATGTCGCCGAGGTCGCGGAACGCCGCGTCGTAGTAGGCCGCGTTCTCGCGCCGCTTGGCGCTCCACGCCGCGAGGTGCGGCAGCTTGGCCGAGAGCACGACGGCCTGCAGCGCGTCGAGCCGGGAGTTGTAGCCCACTTCCTCGTGGAGGTACGTCTGCACCGACCCGTGCGTCCGGAGGCGCATGAGCCGCTTGAAGATCGTCTCGTCCTGGGTGACGATCATGCCGCCGTCGCCGTACCCGCCGAGGTTCTTGGACGGGAAGAACGAGAAGGTGCCGATCGTCGCGGCCTCCCCGGCCATCCGCCAGGTCCCGTCGATGCGGCGCCGCGCCCCGATGCTCTGCGCCGCGTCCTCGATGATGGGCAGCGTGGGCATGAGGCGCCGCACCTCCTCGATCGCCGCCATCTGGCCGAAGAGGTCCACCGGGATCACCGCCTTGGTCCGCGGCGTCACCGCCGCCGCCGCGAGGTCGGGCCGGATGTTGTACGTCCGGGGGTCGATGTCGACGAACACCGGCGTCGCCCCCACGTTGTGGATCGTGCCGGCCGTCGCGAAGAAGGTGAACGGCGACGTGACGACCTCGTCGCCGCGGCCGATGTCGAGCGCCCGCATCGCGATGAGGATCGCATCGGTGCCGTTGGCGCACCCGACGGCGTACTTGGTGTGCGAGAGGCCGGCCACCTCGCACTCGAGCGTCGAGACCGGCGCGCCGAGGATGAACGCCTGGTCGTCCACGACGCGCAGGAGGTTCCGGACCACCTCGTCGCGGATGGTGGCGTGCTGGGCCTTGAGGTCGAGCAGGGGGACGGCCATCGGATCAGGTCGTGGCAGGGGCTTGGAGTACGGGGGTGTGCGCTCTGGCCAAACGGGGAAAGCTCGCCAAGGC
>CAZPJF010000156.1:0-8174 GCA_964586095.1 uncultured Gemmatimonas sp.
GGCGGTGCCGACGCCCACCAGCAGCGGCAGCGAGAAGCCGGTCTCGCGCACGGCGTCCGGCACCTTGAGCACGGCCGCCGCGAGGATGATGGGCATCGACATGAGGAAGCTGAAGACCGCCGCGGCGCTGCGGTCGAACCCCAGCGCACGGCCGGCGGTGATGGTCGCTCCGCTGCGGGACACCCCCGGCACCAGCGCGAGGCACTGCGCGCAGCCCACGAGCAGCGCATCGCGCCAGGTCATCGCGGCGCGGTCACGCGTGCGGGCGACCCGGGCATCGACCACCCACAGGAGCGCGCCCATCACGATCAGCGCCACGGCGGTGACGATCGGCGCGCGGAAGACGGTCTCGGCGTACTCCTCGAGCAGCACGCCGGCGATCGCGGCCGGGATCGTCGCGAGGACGATGAACCATGCGCGGCGCGACGGGTCATCGACGACCTTGCGGTTGATGAGCAGCGTGAGGCCGCCGAGGAGGAGCGACCGCCACTCGGCGCGGAAGTACCAGGCGAGCGCCACGAGCGTCCCCACGTGCAGGGCGAGGTCGAATCCGAGGCCCGCCGGCTCCCACCCGAAGACCCACGGCGTGAGCGAGAGGTGCGCCGAGCTCGAGACGGGGAGGAACTCCGTGAGCCCCTGGAGCGCGCCCAGCACGAAGGCCTGGAGGACGGTCGGTTCGTTCATCCGGGAAAGCTATCGACCATCATCGCACCTGCTCCAGCGCCTCGGCGTAGATCGTCTCGTACCGTGCGACGATCTGGCCGGTGGAGAAGCGGGTGCGGGCGTCGGCCTGCGCCGCCCGGCTCGCGGCCGCCCACGCCGCGGGCTCGAGCAGCCGGAGGGCCGCCGCCGCCATGGCGTCGAGGTCGCCGAGGGGCAGGAGCGCGCCGGTGACCCCGTCACGGACGACCTCCGGCACGCCGCCGACGCGCGCCGCGACGACGGGGACGCCGCTCGCCTGCGCCTCGAGCGCGGAGAGGCCGAAGCTCTCGCTCTCCGACGGGAAGACGTACAGGTCGGCCGCCGCGAGCAGGGGCGCGACCTGGTCGATCTTCCCGAGGAACCGCACCTCCGCGGCGACGCCGAGCAGGCGTGCCTCCTCCTCGGCGGCCCCCCGGTCGGGGCCGTCCCCGACCATCACGAGCGTGCACGGGCGCGCGGCGCGCACCTTGGCGAAGACCCGCACCACGTCGCGGACGCGCTTCACCGGCCGGAAGTTCGAGATGTGCATGAGCACGGGGCGGCCGCCGCCGAGCTCGCGATGCAGGGCATCCCCATGCCGCGCGCGGTCGAACACCGTGGGGTCCACGAAGTTCGGCACCACGTCGATGCGGCTGTTGCCGCAGCCGAACGCCTTCACCGTCTCGTCCTTGAGCCACTGGGACACGGCGGTGATGCGGTCCGAGCGCTCGATGCTGAACCGCGTGATCGCATGGTACGAATGGTCCTGCCCCACGATGGTGATGTCGGTGCCGTGGAGCGTGGTGACCACCGGGAGCCGCCGGCCCTGCTCGCGCAGCATCTCCTTGGCGATCCACGCGCTCGTGGCGTGCGGGATGGCGTAGTGCACATGCAGGAGGTCGAGCCCCTGCGACAGCGCCACGTCGTGCATGCGCACGGCGAGCGCGAGGTCGTACGGCGGGTACTCGAAGAGCGGGTAGTTCCCGATCGAGACCTCGTGGAAGTACACCCGCGGCAGGAAGTGCGGGAGCCGAAAGGGGTGCTCGTACGAGATGAAGTGCACCTCGTGGCCGCGGGCCGCGAGCGCGATGCCGAGCTCGGTGGCGACGGCGCCCGAGCCGCCGTACGTCGGATAGCAGGTGATGCCGACCTTCACGCCGCCTCTCCCTCGAAGAGCCATCGTTCGGCGCGGGCCTCCGCATCGCCCGCGCGCGGGTCGAGCCGCAGCACCTGCGGCTCCCCGTCCAGTTGGTTACGGAACCAGGTGCGCTGGCGCTTGGCGTACTGCCGCGTGCGGATGAGCACCTGCGCGCGCGCGGCGGCCAGCGTGGCGCGCCCTTCCACCACGTCACGAATCTCCCGGTAGCCGCACGCGTTCCACGCCGGTGCATCGGCCGGGACGGTCCGCACCAGGCGCGCGACCTCGTCGACCCAGCCGGCGGCGAGCATCGCGTCGAGCCGCGCCGCGAGCCGGGCGTGCAGCTCGGGCCCCGGATCGACGATGACCCAGCGCGCGTCGCGGCGCTCGGCCGGCCGCGCATGCGCGTCGCTCAGCCGGGTACCGCTCAGCAGCGCCACCTCCGCAGCCCGCAGGAGCTGCGTGCGCCCCAACGAGGCACGAGGCGGGTCGAGCCGTTCGACCCACCGCCGGAGCTCCGCGGTGTCGCGCGAGCCCAGCGCCGCCTGCAGCGCGCGCCGCCGCGCGGGGTCCATCGCCGGCTCCGCCGCCAGCGGCTCGACGAGCGCGCGCAGCCAGAGCCCCGTGCCGCCAACGACGAGCGCCGGCCGGCCGCGCGCCGCGGCATCGGCGATCGCGCGCGCGGCGTCCGAGGCCCAGCGCGCGGCGGACCACCGTTCCGTGGGCTCCGCGACGTCAATGCCCGCATGCGGCACGCGGGCGCGCTCCTCGGCGGTCGGCTTCGCGGTGCCGAGGTCGAAGCCGCGGTAGACCTGGCGCGAATCGGCGCTCACGAGGAGCGCGCCGCGTCGCGCCGCGATGCGCAGGGCGAGCGCGGACTTCCCCGCCCCGGTGGGGCCCGCGATGATCCGGAGCGGCGCGTCAGCGCCGGCCGAAGCGCCGGTCGAGTTCATCCCAGCCGAGCTGGAGGATGGTGGCGCGGCCGTGCACGTCGTGGGCCGGGAGCGTGGTGCGCGCCAGGGCGACGTAGAGGGCCCGCATCTCCTCCGGCGCGAGGAGGTCCCCGGACTTGATGGCGGCCTTGCAGGCGACCGTCGCCGCGAGCCGCTCGTGGCGCGCGATCGTCCCCGCCTCCCGGTCGCCGGTGAGCGCGGCGAGCGACTCGCGGAGGCAGCGCTCCGCGTCGAAGCGGGGATGCGGCGCGGGCACGGCCTGCACGACGATGCTCGAGCCGCCGAACGCCTCGGCCTCGTAGCCGAGTCGCGCGAAGGTCTCGCGGTTCGCCTCGAAGGCCTCGGCCTCCGCCGGCGCGAGGTGCAGCGTGAGCGGGAAGAGGAGGCGCTGCGCCGGCGCCTGCCCGCCCTCCAATGCCTGCATGAACCGCTCGTACAGCACGCGCTCGTGCGCCGAATGCTGGTCGATGAGCACGAGCGCGTCCGGGCGCTCGAACGTGATGTACGTGCGATGGAACTGCGTGAGCGGCGGCACGAGCACCTGTTCCGTCGCCCGCGCCCCGGCCGACGCGGCGTCCGCCGCGCCGTCATGCGCCGGCTCGTCCGCCGACGCCGCCGTCCTCGGTCCAGCCGCCGCCTCGGGAACGCCCGGCGCGAAGAGCGGCGTGGGCGCCATCGCACCCGCGTGCCGCAGGGCCTCCACGCCGAGCGGCGAGCCGAACGCCGGTTCGGTGGACAGGAAGGTCCGCACGTAGCCGACCGCGGCGGCCGACTCCTCGGTGCCGAGCGCGCGACGGACGGCGCGCTCCACCGCCCGCTCCACGTGCCAGCGGTCGCGGAAGCGCACCTCGGCCTTGGCCGGATGCACGTTCACGTCGACCTCGCCGCCGGGGAGTTCGACCTCCAGCAGGACGCTGGGCCGCATGCCGGCGGGGATCGTGGTGCGGTACGCGGCCTCGGCCGCGCGCACGAGGCCAGGATCGCGGATGGCGCGCCCATTCACGGTGAGGAACACGCGCCGGCCGGCCGTGCCCACGTCGGTCGGCCGCTCGATGAGGCCGGACACGCGGATCGCGCCCGCGACGTCGTCCACCGCGACGAAGCGCTCGGCGGCCGCGTTGCCCCACAGGGCCGCGACGCGGACGCGGAGGTCGGGCGCCGCCGGGAGCCGCATCTGCTCCTTGCCGTCGTGCGCGACGGTGAAGCGCACGTCGCGGCGGACGAGGGCGAGCGTGGTGAGCGTGTCCGCGATCGCACGCCACTCGGACCGCGCGCCGCGGAGGAATTTCTGCCGGGCGGGCGTGTTGTAGAACAGGGACGCGACCGCGACGGACGTGCCGCGCCGGCGGGCCGACTCGCGGACCGACACCACGGTCCCGCCCGCGACCTCCACCGTGACGCCGGCGCCGTCGTCGGTGGCGGTCTCGATGGTGAGGCGCGCCACCGACCCGATGGCCGGCAGGGCCTCGCCGCGGAAGCCGAAGCTCGCGACGCCCACGAGGTCCTCGGCGTCGCGGATCTTGCTCGTGGCATGGCGCTCGATGGCACGCTCGGCGTTCGCGCGGTCCATGCCGTGCCCGTCGTCGCTCACGCGGATGAGCGCGCGGCCGCCTTCGCGCACCTCCACGTCGATGGCCGTCGCCCCGGCGTCCAGCGCGTTCTCGACGAGTTCCTTGACCACCGACGCCGGCCGCTCGACCACCTCGCCGGCCGCGATGCGGTCGGCGACGTCGGCGGCGAGCACCGCGATCGTCGGCGAGGCCTGCGTCGGGGTCACGCGCGCAATCTCCGGCGGCGCGGCATGCCGGTCAATCGCGCCGCAGCGGATAGGTCCGCTCGGCGGGATACCACCCCTCGCGCCCCGCATCCAGCTCGATGCGCAGCCAGACGCCCCGGCGCTCCTGCACGGCCACCACCTCGCCGACGAGCGGCACCGATCCCTGGTCCGCGCCGAGCGCGGGCAGGGCGCGGAGCGGCGTCGCGGTGGCGATCACGACCAGGTCGTCGGCGCGCAGCCGGCGCTCCTGCTCGGCGGCAAGGGCGAAGCCCGCCGTGGCCGGCACGAGCAGCAGCCAGCGCGCGCCGGCGGGACCGCGCCGCGCCCGCACCGCGAGGAGGAGCCAGGCCGTCCACCAGAGCGCGGCCGCGATCGCGGCGAGGAGCAGCGGCGGCAGCGGCCACACGCGCGCCACCCCACGATCCTGCGGCACGCGGAGCCGGCCGAGCCGCGAGCGGAGGTCCATCGCGAGCGGATCGAGCCTGAGCGCCCGCTGCCAGCCGAGCACGGCGCTGGCGGTGTCACCGGCGTGGAAGGCGGCCGTGCCGAGGTTCGCCCAGGCCGCGGGGTCCCGCGGCGCCGTGCGCGCGGCACGCAGGAAGGCGTCGCGGGAACGCACGAAGTCCCGACCAGCGTACGCGGTCTGGCCCTCGGTGAAGTCCACGAGGGCCCCCTCGCTGTCCCCGCTGGCCGCGCAGCCCGCGACGGCGGCGAGCGCGAGTGCCAGGAGCAGCAGCGACGCGCGCCGGCGGGCCTCCTCGCCGATCCGCCGCAGCATGGTGCGCACCCGCTCCTTGAGGTCGCCGGCACGCGCGCCCTTGGCGTAGGCGCTGGCATCGAGCAGGTCACGCAGGTGCTCCGCGTCGCGCGCCGTCTCCTCCGTGACGCCCTCGCGCCGGAGCGCGGCCGCGAGCGCGCCGGAGCCCGTGCACTCCGCCAGCCGCACGCCGGTGCGCTCGCGCAGCGCATCATCGAAGAGGGCCCGCAGTGCGCTCGGCGCCCCCACCATCGGCTCCGCGAGCCGGTCGACGGCACGGCGCGGCGCAGCGGCGCGTGGGCGGCGGCGGCGCAACGTCACCACGAGCCAGGGCAACGGCGCGAGCGCCACCGCCAGCAGCCACGGCATCGCGCGGCGCAGGGCGATCGGGCGCGGCCCCTCGAGCGCGGGGCGCAGCGGCAGGAGCGAGTCGCTCGCCGCCGTCGCCGCGCGACCGCGCTCCACGCGCACGAGGTCGCCGGGCCGGATGCGCAGCGGGAGCGGTGCGGTGCGCGCCGCCACGTACCGTCGCGCCACGGGGTCGAAGAACGGGAACTCGAGCGCCGGCACCTCCCGCGCCCCCTCGGTGCGCGGCGTGACGAGCCACGAGAACTCCTTCGCGCCGCCGAGGGCCGTGGGCGTGGTATCGAGCACCACGCGCTCGTCCTCGGCGACCACGTCGGCCCACGCGATCGCGACCGGCGGGCGCGGGAGGAGCGTCGCGTTGCCGACCCCCTCCACGCGCAGGGTGAGCACGAACGGGTCGCCCACCCGCCCCTCCCGCACATCGGTGCGGGCACTGACGCGCCAGACCCCGACCGCGCCCAGCCAGCTCGCGGGACGCCCGGCAGGCGGCGGCTCGATCGCGACGAAGGTCACCGGCTCCGACCGCAGCGTGCGTTCGTCCTCGCGGCTGAAGAAGCTCGGGCTCTGCGGGAGCGCGTAGGTGAGCTGCGAGGGCGGGATCTGGTAGCGGCCCGGCGTGAGCGGGAAGAGCGCACGCCGGAACACGTGCACCTCCGCGCCTTCCTGCGTGGGATCGCGCTTCGCCGCGGGGAGTTCATATGCGAGCATCGCCCGCGCCTCCGGCGGGACGAAGACCGGATTGCGCCGCAGCCGCTGCCGCACATCGGGCGGGATCGAGACGGAGAGCTGGTAGGTCGCCTGCTGCCCGACATACACCGTGTCGGGCGTGACCGAGGCGCGGAAGCCGACGCCGTCCTGCGCGCCGAGCGGGGCGCCCATCAGGATGAGGAGCGCGGCGAGACGCGGCGCCGTGGCGCGCGGCGCGGTGGCGGTCGCGCTGCTCACCAGTCCTTCTCCCCGGGCGCGCGCGGGCCGCGGCTGCCGCGCTGCCGCCGCGACTGGGTCTCGCGCTCCTCGCGCGCCGCGGCCTCCAGCAGCGCCTCCGCCTGCTGCCGCGACATGCTGCCCTGCGGCTCCGGCCGCTGGGGGGCCTGCGCGGGCTGCTGGGGCGGTTGCTGGCTCGCCCCCCCGCCACCGCCGCCCTGCGGTGCCCGCAAGGCGAGTTCGAAGTTCCACTGCGCGTCGGCGTCCCCCGGGCGCTCGAGCAGGACGGTGCGCAGTGCGCGCCGCGCGCGCTGGAGCGAGGCGGTGCGCGCCTCGCCCTCCGTGCGGAGCCCGCGCCTGAGGTACGCGGTGCCGAGGTTGTAGAGCGCCTTGGCGCGCAGTTCCGGCTGCGGGGTGAAGCTCGCGCGCTCGAGTGCGTCGATCGCGGCGTCGAGGGAATCGGCGGCGAGGAGCGCGGTGCCGAAGTTGTACAGGACGATCGGCCGGCGGTCCCCGCCGCCGACCACCGCGCGGTAGCCGCGGATCGCCGGGAGCAGCTGTCCCTGCTGGTGCAGGCCGATCGCCTCGCGGAGCGGATCGCGCTGTGCGGCCGCCTCGCGCGGCGTGCCCAGCAGCCCGAGCAGGAGCGCTGCCACGCCGAACCGGGGCAGGCGCCCGCCGTCGGCGAGGAACGCGTCCAGCAGGAGGAGCACCAGCGCGAGGCCGACGAACCACTGGTAGCGGAGCGGCCGCGCCAGGCGCTGCTCGTCCTCGCGGCGCTGTGCCTCCAGGTCGGCGAGCGCCCGGCGCACGCGCGTCCCCTTGTCGGTCGCCTCGGCGGGGATGAACGAGCCGCCGGCGCGCTGGGCCAACTCGCCGAGCAGCGACGCATCGTAGCGGGTGATCACCACCTCCCCCGCGTCATCGCGCTTGAGGTCGGGGCCGCCGCGCTCGACCACGGGGATCGTCGCGCCGCCGGGCGTGCCGAACCCCACGGTGACGAGGTGCACGCCCTCGGCCTTCGCGCGCGCGGCGAGTTCGAGCGCCGCCGCGCGATCGTCGAACGCCTCGCCGTCGCTCATCACGACCAGCGCGCGCTCGGCCCCGCCCTGACTCGCGAGCAGGAGGTCGATCCCCTGCCGCAGCGGCGGCGCGAGCGCGCTGCCCCCCTGCCCGACGATCGTCGGGTCGAGGTTCTCGAGGAAGAGTTCCAGCGCGCCGTCGTCGTTGGTGAGCGGCGCGAGGATGTAGCTGCGGCCCGCGAACGCGATCAGCGCCACGCGGTCCCCCGGTGCGCTCGCACGCAGGCGCCGCACCTCCTGCTTCATGCGCTCGAGGCGGCTGGGCCGCTCATCCTCGGCGAGCATCGAGAGCGAGACGTCCAGCGCGAGCGCGATGTCGATCCCCTCGCTGTCGATGAGCGCCGTCCCCTCCCCCCAGCGCGGCCCGGCGAACCCGACGCCGAGCAGCAGCGCGGCGGCGGCGAGCCGGAGGGCCCGCGCCCGGGGCACGGCGGCCAGTCCCGGCGGCCCGAGGCGCACGAGCGCCTCGGGCGAGCCGAAGCGCGCGAGGCGTGCC
>CAZPJF010000157.1:0-8173 GCA_964586095.1 uncultured Gemmatimonas sp.
ACCGCGAGCTTCGCCGCGACCACCGTCGGCACGCCGCGCACGGTGAGCGCCACCCTCGCCGGCACCCTGCTCACGACCGCGCTGCCGTCGATCGTCGTGACGCCGGGCCCGCTCTCGCTCCTCACCTCGACCGTCACCGTGGGCGCCGCGAGCGTCGCGGCGGGCGCCACCACCACGGTGACGCTCACCACCCGCGACGCCTTCGGCAACCGCCGCACCACGGGCGGCTCCACGGTGCTGTTCGCCCTGGGCGACGGCACGAGCGATGGGGCGTTCTCCCCGGCGACCGACGCGGACGACGGCACGTACGTCGCGACCTTCACCGCGGCGACCGCCGGCACGCCGCGCGCGGTCCTGGCGACGATCGACGGCCAGCCGGTCACCGGGGCCGCGCCCACGATCACGGTCGTCGCGGGCGCGATCTCGCCGGCGCAGAGCGTCGTCACCGTCGGCGCGCCGCTGCTCGCGTCCGGCGACTCGACGCTCGTGACGCTCACCGCACGCGATGCGGCGGGCAACGCGCTCGGCGCGGGCGGCGCGACCGTGGCCTTCGTGCACGGCGACGGCACCAGCGGCGGCACCCTCTCGGCCGTGAGCGACCAGGGCGACGGCCGCTACACGGCACGGTTCGTCGCGACGATCGCGGGGACCGCGCGGTCGATCGGCGCGACCATCGACGGCGTGGCGGTCACGACCCCGGCCCCCGCCGTGACCGTGACGCCGGGCGCGGTCTCGCTCGCGACCTCCACCGTGGAGGTCGGGGCGTCGACGCTGGCCTCGGGCAACACGACCACGCTCACGCTCGTCGCGCGCGACGCGGCGGGCAACGCGCTCGCCACCGGCGGGCTCGCCGTGGCGTTCACCAAGGGCGCGGGCACCAGCGACGGCACGATCTCCCCGGTCACCGACGAGACCGACGGGCGCTACACCGCGACGTTCACCGCGACGACGGCCGGGACCGCGCGCGCCGTCGGCGCGACCATCGGCGGACTCGCGGTCACCACGCCCGCGCCGACCATCGCCGTGACCCCTGGGCCGCCGTCGCTCGCCGCGTCGAGCGTCGAGGCGTCGGCGACGGACCTCCGGTCCGGCGACTCGACCCTCGTCACCGTCACCGTGCGCGACGCCGCCGGCAACGCCCTGCCCGGGGGCGGCCACGCCGTGGCGTTCACGAAGGGCGGCGGCACGAGCGACGGCGACTTCTCGGCCGTGACCGCCGTTGGGGACGGGCGCTACACCGCGCGCTTCACCGGCACGACGGCCGGCACGCCGCGCACGATCGGTGCGACCGTGGACGGCGCACCCATCACGGGCGGCGCGCCGCTCGCGCTCACCGTGCGCCCGGGCCCGATCTCGGCGGCGCAGTCGCTGCTCACCGCGGGCCGTGACACCGTCGTCGCCGGGGACACCACCACGCTCACGCTCGCGGCGCGCGATGCGGCCGGGAACCCGATCCCCACGGGCGGCGACACCGTGGCCTTCACCAAGGGGAGCGGGGCGAGCGACGGCACGATCGGCGCCGTGAGCGACCTCGGCGACGGGACCTACCGCGCCGTCTTCACGGCGCTCGTGGCAGGCACCGCGCGGTCGTTCGGCGCGACGGTGAATGGGGTGGCCGGCACGATGGCGGCACCCACCGTCGTCGTGCGGCCCGGGCGGTTCTCGCGGCAGCACTCGCGGATGAGCGTGGGGCGCGACACCGTGCGCGCCGGCGATCCCCTGCAGGTGACGCTCGTGACGCGGGACAGCCTCGGGAACGCGCTCGACCGCGGTGGCCTCACGGCGCGCTTCCGCCTGTTGCCGACCAGCGCGCCGGTGGTGGTGGACCAGTGCTCCCTGCAGGTCCCCCCGCCGCTGCTCGACAACGGTGACGGGACCTACCGCGGCTCGCCGGCCGATCAACCCATCCTGAGCGCGACCGTGCCGCACGACTTCCGGCTCTGGGTGGCTGGCGAACCCGGCTACGACGAGAACTGCACCACGCTTCCCATCGGCGACACGCTCGTGGTGGTGCCGGGCCGCGGGCGCACCTCGATGTCCTCCACGGCGGCCTCGACCTTCCTCCTGCGCGTGGGCGAGTCGATGCAGCTCGAGGCCACCGTGCGCGACGCGTACGGGAACCTCACACGCGGCGGTGACACGGTGTCGTTCGTCCTCGACACCGCCGCGGTGCTCGGCACCTTCTCGAGCGTGGTCGACCAGGGCGACGGCCGCTACACCGCCACGTTCGCGGCCACCGTCCCCGCCCCGGGCGTTCGCTTCCGCGCGGTGGTGAACGGCGACGCCGCCGCGATGGGCCAGCCGAGCGGCGAGGTCGCGCTCCTCGCGCTCGCGCCGCGCATGGCCCTGGCCACGGACAGCGTCGGGCTGGCCGCCCAGCAGGGCGGCCCGAGCGCCCCGCTCCTCGTCGCCGTGGCGAACATCGGCGGCGGCTCCATCGCCGGGCTCTCGGCGACGAGCACGCACGTCGCCGGACCGGCGGCCTGCGCGAGCCAGGCCTGGCTCGCCGCGCCGACGTTCGACAAGGACGGCGTGGCGGATCCCGTCTCGGTCATGACGCTGCAGGCGAACGCGACCGGGCTCGAACTGGGCACCTGCCTGCGGCGCGTCGTGATCTCGTCGACCACTCCCGCGGTCGCGCCCGAGACCCTCCTCGTGAGCCTCGACGTCGGACGCTCCGCCGTCGCGACCGGCGTGGTGAACGTCGTGATGATGGGGAACGCCTCCAGCAACACCGTCCAGACCATCACGCCCACGCCGGTACTGCGGATCGACAACGCCGGCCGGGGCACGGTGAACAACCTCACGGCGACCATCGTCTCGCAGAGCGGCTACGCGGAGTGCGTCGATCCCTTCGACGAGGCGACCTGCGTCCCCTGGCTCGCCCCGGCCGACCTGACCTTCAGCTCGCCGACGCTCCCCGCGACACTCTCGATCAACTCGCAGGTCCGTCCCTTCTCCGCGACGGCCCGGGTGCGCGTGGCCGGCAACGGGATGGCGGCGCGCGACTTCGACATCAACGTGGTCTTCAACGTGCTGCCGGCGATGGTGACCAACCCGCGCGGCGCGATGCTCCGCGGCCTCATCTCCCCGCATTGGTCCACGCAGCTGGCGTACGCCGCCGACACGGTCATCGCGTTCAACCAGAACACCGCGCATCCCGGGCTCACCAACTACCGCCTCGACCCCTCCACGGCGCTGCGCCCGGGCTGGGAGGTGCTCGTGACGCCGGTCGGCAACACGGCGCGCGTGATCCTCCGCGCTCCCATGTCGTACTACGACCGCGATACCGTCATCACCAGCACCGACCAGTTCAGCTACGCGCTCCCCGATGACGGCGGCACGGTGCTCCGGACGGGGGAGATCCGGCTGCTCGCGGACTGCACCGACCCGGACGACTGCTACGACTTCGGCGCGGACAGCGTCGTCCCCAAGTCGTACGCCATGCCGTGGACGCTGAGCGTCGCGCGCGGCATGTCGGTGCCGCAGAACACCTACGACATCTTCGCCGCGGACACGACGCCGATCGTGGTCGACGTGCCGGTGACGAACCTCGGCCCGGGCGCCCTCACCGACCTGGGCCTCGAGGTGCAGACCGGCCACGGCTTCGTGACGGCCGCGCTGGTCGATGGCGCGACGAGCACGCCGGCGGTGGTCCGCCTGACGTTCCGGCCCAGCCAGCTGCCGGCGGCGCTGCGCAGCTCCGCCCAGGTCCGGATCCACGGGCAGTCCGCCTACCCCGACGCCAACGGCTACGCGCAGTCCATCGAGCTGTACTTCACCGTCCACCGCCTCTTCCCGTGACCCTCGCCCCGCCCGCCGCGCGCCTCGCCCTCGCCGCCCTCGCCGCGGCCGCCCTCATTCCGGCGGCCACCCACGCGCAGGTCAAGCTCGAGGTCACGCCGCACTTCGCATCGTACTACGCCACCAACTACCTGACCTTCCAGGACGAGAGCAACCTCGAGCGGCAGGAGGCCGGCCCGGGCGTCGGCGTCGCCGCCACGTGGCGCTTCACGAACATCTGGGCCGTCGAGGCGCAGGTGAGCTACATCCGCAGCGGCGTCGTCGTGAAGAACACCGGCTTCGTCAACTTCGAGCCCCCGACGGACGGCTCGCTGCTCATGCTCAACGCGCGCGTGCTCTTCCAGCCGCGCCGCACCAACTTGTACTTCGCGCTCGGCGCCGGCACCGCGCAGCGCGGCGGCGCCGCGTTCGACGTGCCGGGCCTCGAGGACAAGACGAGCGTGGCGGGCATCGTGGGCCTCGGCATCCGCACGCGCGTCACCCCCGCCTGGGGCTTCCGCCTCGGCGCCGAGCTGCACCTGTACGAGACGGACATCGACGGCGACAACGCGTACTACCAGCGTCGGCTCCAGCGCGACGTGCTCGTCACCATCGGCGTGCCGATCGCGCTCGTGGGACGCTGAGCCGCGGCGCGCACCCGGGGGCGGCGCGCGATCCAGGGGCGGCGCCCGATCCGCGCCCCGGCGCGGTCCGGGGTCCGGCGCGGTCAGGGTCCGCCGCGCGGCCCCACCTGGATCGGCGTCGGCACCAGCAGCATCGCGCTCGTCGCGCCCGAGCCGACCTGCCCGCGGCTGTTGGCGCCCCAGCACATCACCACGTCGGCGCGCGTGATGCCGCAGGTGTGCGCGGCACCGGTCGAGACCGACTTCCACTGCGTCGCGCGCGCCACGAGCACCGGCACCTCGCGGCGCTGGCGCGTGCCGTCGCCGAGCTGGCCCGCCCCGTTCTCGCCCCAGCACGCGAGCTGGCGCGCACTCGTGATCCCGCAGGTGTGCCGGGCCCCGGCCGCGAGCTGCGTGAACACGAGGTCGGTCGCCACCGAGTCGGGCACGTCGCGATTGTCGCGGGTCTCGTTGCCGAGCTGGCCGTTCCGGTTCTCGCCCCAGCACCACGCGCGGCCGCTCGTGGTGAGGCCACAGGTGTGCAGCTCCCCCGTCACCACCGACCGGAAGGGCAGCGCCGTCCGCACCGGGAAGGGCTCGCGCTGGTTCTCCTGGATGGCGTTGCCGATCTGCCCGGAGAAGCCGTCGCCCCAGCAGTAGACCTTGGTCGCACGCACGCCGCAGGTGTGCGAGCCGCCGGCGCTGAGCGACTGGAACGCCTCACGCCCGCGCACGAGCACGGGGCGCGTGCGGGTGTCGATCGAGTTGTCCCCGAGCTGTCCGGCCTTGTTCGCGCCCCAGCACCACGCGCTGCCGTCGGCTCCCAGCGCACAGGTGTGGGACGCGCCCACGCTGATGTCGGTGAAGCGCACCGTCGCGCGCACGGGCGTGGGCGTCGCGCGGGCCGTGCGCGAACCGTCCCCGAGCTGTCCCTGCGAGTTGTCCCCCCAGCAGTAGGCGGCCCCCTCCGACGTGAGCCCGCAGATGTGGCCGCCTCCCACGGCGAGCACGGTGAAGTAGACGTCGGCGAGCACGCTGCCCGTCGGCGACGCGCCGCCCCAGCACAGCACGCGGTCGCCCGAGCTGAGCGCCGCGCACGTTTCCGAGCCGCCGGCGCTCACCTCGACCGCCGGATTGGCGGGCGGCGCCTCATCGCGCGCCTCGGGGGCCCCGGCGGTGGGCTCCGCGGCCTTGGTGTCCGTCGGTCGCGACCCCGGCGGATCGGCCGGCTGGCCGCGATTCGGTTCCGCGCCGGCGCCCGCGTCGGACTTACCCGCGGTCGGCGCGTTCGGCAGGGTGGTCGGTGCCGTGTTGGGCGCGGCGTTGGGCGTGCCGGCGGCGCCGTCGCGCGCGGCGCCTTGCGCACCCGCGGTCGGATCGGCGCGGCTCGCGCGTGGATCCGCCGGCAGGAGCGGGCCCTCGCGCGCCGCCGCGCGGTCGTCTTTACCGGTCGGAGGCGGCGCGATGCCGCGGCGCGTCGGATCCGCCTGGGCGGGCCCGGTCCCGAGCGCGGAATCGGCGGCGCCCGTGGCGAGCCCGGGTTGGCTGTCCGCCGTGAGCCCGGAGTCCGCGTGGGTCGCCGGTGCCGAACGCGACCCGCCGATCAGGCCCTGCTGCCACGCGAGGACCCCCGCCGAGAGCGCGGTCGCCGTCACGAGCGTCGCGACGAGGCCCGCTCGGCGTCGCGGCAGGACCGCCGTTGCCGCACGGGCGCCGGTCACCTCGAGGGCAACCTGCGCCTCCGCACCCTCGCAGCTCGCGATGACCGTCGTGCGCCCCACGCCGCGCCCCGACACCACGCCGTCCGCGTCGACGGTGGCGACGCGTTCGTCCGCCGAGCGCCACGCGATCGCGCGACGGGCCAGCTGGCGTCCGGTGTCGTTGAGCGCGGTCACCGCGACGCGGAGGGTGGCGCCGGTGGCCAGCGTCGTCGCCGCCGGCGTCACCGTGAGCCGCGCGACGCGGCCCGAGGGGGTCACGGCGCCGCCCGACACCACGCGCTCCCCCGACGCGGCCTGCGTCACCTCGAGCTGCGCGCCCGAGACCATCGCGAGCGTCATCAGCTGCGTGCGCACCGCTTCGGCCGCCTCCGGCGACGGCAGCGCGGCGAGCGCGGCGAGCATCGCATCGAGCGTCGGGAAGCGCGCCGCGGGATCCTTCTCGATCATCCGCGTCACGAGCGCCGCGAGCGGCTCCGGGCAGGAGGGCCGCAGGTCGGTCACCGGCGGCGGGACCTCGTTCAGGTGCGCCCAGAGCATCGCCGGGATCGTCTCCCCGGCGAACGGCGACCTGCCGGTGAGCAGCTCGTAGGCCACCACCCCGAGCGAATACTGGTCGGAGTGCCCGCCGACCTCCTGGCCCGCCCATTGCTCGGGGCTCATGTAGGCGGCGGTCCCGATGATCAGCCCGGTGCCGGTGAGCTTCTCGGCCTGCGCGACCTTGGCGATGCCGAAGTCGGCCACCACCGCCCAGCCGTCCTCGTCCAGCATGATGTTGCCGGGCTTGATGTCGCGGTGCACGACCCCGTGGCGGTGCGCGAAGGCGAGCGCGCTGCCGGCCTGCTGCAGGATCGCCTGCACGAGCGCGATGGGGAGCGCGCCGGAGCCCTCCAGCACGCGCTCGAGCGAGCGGCCCTTGATGAACTTCATCACGAAGTACTGGAGCCCGCTCGTGGTGCGGACCGCGTACACCGGGACGATGTTCGGATGGTTGAGCCGCGCGACCGTGCGCGCCTCGCGGCGGAAGCGCTCGATCTCGCCGGAGATCGTCACCTCGTCGGCGAGCGGCTGCTGCGTGAGGACCTTGATCGCGACATCGCGCTCCAGGCCGATGTCGCGGGCGAGGAAGACCGCGGCGAAGCCGCCGCGCCCGAGCTCGCGCACGATCTCGTACTCGCCCGCCGTCGCCGTGCGCAGGCGCTCGAGGAGGGGATCCGGGAGCGAGGCCGTCACCGCGCGAAACTACGCCCGCCGGCGGCCCCCCGCCAACCGGGGTGCGGTCAGTCGCCGCGGGGCCGCGGCGCCGGCACCACGGCCGTCACCTCGATCTCGACGAGCGCCCCCCGGTTGAGCAGCCGCTGGATCTGCACCCACGTCGACGCCGGCGTGTGCGTCCCGTACGCCCTGGCGCGCGCCGCCTTCCCCCCCACCGCCATCGCCTCCATGTCGGTGGCGTACACCGTCTCCTTCACCACGTCCTGCAGGGTCGCGCCGTGGCGCTCGAGCGTCCGGCGGATGCGGGCGTAGATGCCCGCCACCTGCTCCTCCATGGTCGCCCCGCGCGCGATCGTTCCCGACACATGGATGGTGTTCCCCACCACCACCGCCTGCGCGTAGTTCCAGTCGCGCTCCACGGCGGCGTCCTCGAGCCAGATCGTGCGGTCGGCGCGCTGGATGGTCGTGTCGCGCGGGGCCCCCTGCTGCGCCTGCCCCGCACGCGCGACGGCGGCGAGCGCGACCAGCGCGCCCGCCGCCGTCCCCATCACCCGCCGCACGCTCACGCGGCGCCCACCAGCTCGCCCGCGTCCGCGACCTTGCCGTCGAACAGGTGCACCTCGCGGTCGGCGTGGCTCGCGTAGCGGGAGTCGTGCGTCACCATGCAGATCGTCGACCCGTTGCGGTTGAGCTCGCGCAGCAGCTCCATCACCGCCTCGCCGTTCTTGGAGTCGAGGTTCCCCGTCGGCTCGTCGGCGAGCAGGATCGCCGGGTCGCCGGCCACCGCGCGCGCCACCGCCACGCGCTGCTGCTGGCCGCCCGAGAGCTGCGTCG
>CAZPJF010000158.1:0-8160 GCA_964586095.1 uncultured Gemmatimonas sp.
CGCCGCTTCTTCCGGCCCCTCACCGCCATCGACGGCGCGCTGCACCGCGTGGAGGCCGGCGACCTCGACGTCGTGGTGCCCGTCCCGTTCGACGACGAGCTCGGGCGGCTGGGCGCGCACTTCAATCGGACCACGCAGGTCCTGCGCACGCAGCGCGCCGCGGGCGAGCGCGCGGCCGCGCAGGCGGCGCTCGAGGCGAGCGAGGCGCGGTACCGCACCGCCTTCGAGCAGGCGGCGGTCGGACTCGCCGAGCTCGACCTCGACGGCCGCTACGTCCGCGTGAACCGCGCCATGACCGTCGTGCTCGGGCGGCCGCCGCACGAGATCATCGGCCACCGCTTCACGGAGTTCACGCACCCCGACGACGCGCAGCGGGACGTCGACGTCTGGCCCGCGCTCATCGGCGAGGGGGAGGACGTCGTGCGCATCGAGAAGCGCTACCTGCGCGCCGACGGCGCGGTGACCACGGCCGAGGTCACGGGCACCCTGCTCCGCCAGCCCGACGGCACGCCGCGCCACGTCCTCTCCGTCGTGCAGGACGTGACGGAGCAGCGCCGGCTCGAGCGCGAGCTGCTCCAGTCGATGAAGCTCGAGGCCGTCGGCCAGCTCGCGGGCGGCGTCGCGCACGACTTCAACAACCTGCTCACCGGCATCATCGGCTACGCCGAGCTGCTCGAGCACGACGCCAAGCAGTCCGAGGACGCGCGCGAGGACGCGGCCGCGATCCGCCGCGCCGCGCTGCGCGGCGCCGACCTCTCGCGCAGCCTCCTCACCCTCGCCCGCCGCACGCCGCTCAAGCGCGAGGCCGTCTCCCTCGACGCCCTCGTCGCGGAGACGGCGGACATCGTCCGGCGCACGATCGACCGGCGCATCACCGTCGCCGCCCCGTCAGGCGCCGGCGTCACGGTGCTCGGCGACCGGTCGCTCCTCGCCAATGCCCTGCTCAACCTGGCGCTCAACGCGCGCGACGCCATGCCCGAGGGCGGGGCGCTCCGCTTCGACGTCCGGCGCGCGGAGGTCGACGGGGCCTTCCGCGCGCGGCACGGGCTCGACGCCCGCCACCCGCTCGGCGCGATCACCGTGAGCGATACCGGGCAGGGCATGCCACCCGAGGTCCTCGCCCACGTCTTCGAGCCGTTCTTCACCACCAAGCCCGCGGGCAAGGGCACGGGGCTGGGCCTGGCCCTCGTCTACGGCACCGTCAAGGAGCACCGGGGCACCGTCACCGTCGAGAGCACCGTCGGCGCGGGGACGCGCGTCACCCTCTACCTCCCGTGCAGCGCCACCGACGGGCCCGTCGAGGAGCGCGCCTCGGCGCCCGTGCGTGCCAGCAAGAGCGCCCGCATCCTGCTCGTCGACGACGATCCCGTGGTGCGCGACGGCGCCCACCGCATGCTCCAGCGGCTCGGCTACGTGGTCGAGAGCGCCGACGACGGCGTGGACGCGCTCGAGCGCCTCGCGCGCGACCCGCTCGACGTCGCACTCGTGATCCTCGACGGCAACATGCCCCGGCTCAGCGGCCTCGAGACCGCGCAACGGCTGCGGGAGCGGCACCCGGCGCTCCCCATCCTGTACGCGAGCGGCTACGTCGATGCGCAGGTGGACGCGGCGCTCACCGCGCTCGGCGTCGACGAACGGCTGGTCAAGCCCTACTCGTTCGATGCGCTGTCGCGCGGCGTCGCACGCGCACTCGGCATGGCCGTCGAGCGCTGAGGCGCGCCCGGTCGCGCGTCAGGGCCCCGCGCGCCGCGCCCGGCGCGCGACCAGCAGCTGCCGCATGCGCGCGATCTCCGTCGTCTGGTCCGCCAGCACGTCCGAGGCGAAGCCGAAGAGCGCCTGGTCCTGCCCCGCCCCCGGCGACGCGAAGAGCTCGCGCACCATGGTGAGCGCGCCGTGATGGTGCTGGATCATCAGCGTGAGGAAGAGCGTGTCGAACGCGGCGTCGCGCGCCGCGTCCAGCGCGGCCAGCTGGGCCGCGCTCAGCATGCCGGGCATCAGGGCCCCGGGCCCGTGCGCATGCGTCGCCGTCGGCGCGCTGTCCGGCGCGGCGAGCCCGCGGTCGGCCAGCCAGGTGCGCATCAGCTCGATCTCGTCGCGCTGTGACACCACGATCCGCTCCGCGAGCCGCCGCACCTCGGCGCTCGCCCCATGCGTCGGCGCCCACTGCCCGATCAGCAGCGCCTGCGCGTGGTGGTCGATCATGCCGCGCATGAAGCGCACGTCGGCCGGCACCGGTTGCTGGGCGGCCGCCGCCGGTGGCCTCAGCACCACCGACCCCGTCGCCCGGTCGAGGGACGGGCCACCGAGCGCGAGGACGGATCCGACCAGGGCCGCGACCGGCCGGACGCGAGGGAGCATCAGCATCCTGCAATAGGCCACGCCGGCGGCACCGGCGCCAGTCGCGTCAGCGCTCGCCACGCCACTCCAGCAGCCGGTGCGTGAGGTACGCGAGCGGCCAGAGCACGATCCAGGATCCGGCGAGCGTCACGCCCCACCACACCCCGAGCACCGGCTCCATGAGGACCTCCGGGAAACGCCGCGCGCCGCCGAAGAGCCCGAGCGACGCCGCCACGCCGATCGCGACGCCGAAGGCCGTCGCCCCGAGGTAGACGCTGCCGAGCGCGACCAGGTTCCGGCGCCACCCCGACAGGCGCTCGAAGAGCGGCTGCATGGTGGCGCCGACGCCCAGGCCGATGAGCGGTGCCGCGAGCACGCCCGCCATGATCGACGTGCCGAAGGCGCGGCGCCCGAGCAGTGCGGCCACGACGCCCCAGCAGGTCCCGGCGAGGAGCAGGTCGACGACGCGCCGGGCGCTCATGGCGTCCATCGGCGCGCGAGCCGGCGCCCGCCCCACACCCCCGCGCCGAGGCCGACGATGCTCAGCATGAAGGCGGTCATGATGCCGAGGTGCGCACCGAGCCACCATCCGGCGGCGCTGCCGGCGGTCGAGACGAGCGCGACGAGCAGCTTCTCCATGCTCACGCCTCACTCTCCGCGTCGATGAGGAGGACCGCGATGATCACCCAGCCGAGCGGCGAGACGCGCTTGAGCATGGTGCGCTCCGAGGTGGTGACGCAGGCGCCGGACGACCGGCGCGGCGCGCTCCTTCCAAGTAGGCGCGGCGGCGGGGGCGCCGCAAGCCACCTGGTTCGCGGCTGACGTCAGCCGGCTCCGTGTCCGCTCACCGGGTCGCGGCCCGCCGTCGGGAGAGCAACTGCGCACCGAGCCCGCACGCGACCGCGAGCACGGCGTGCGTCGTGGCATGCCACGCCTCCGCCGGACGCGCCGCGAACCACACCGAGACGATGTTCGCCGCACAGGACAGCCACGCGACCGGGATCCACGCGCGGTGACGGAACCACTGGCGACGCGCCTCGCGCCCTTCTGGACTCCCGGTCATGGGGTCACCTCTCGTGGTCATGGCGTGCCTCGTCGGGCCGGCGGCGTCGGGTCGACGCCGCGCATCCAGTGGACGAGGAGTCTACAGGGCTGGCCGCCGCTCCTCCAGCGCGGCCGTCGGGCGCCACCATGGGTCAGGTGGGGCCGCGCCCGTCACTCCTCAGGTCCGCGCGAAGAGGTCGCGCCACGGGATCACGAACGGCAGGACCACGACCCAGACCGCGAAGAACGTCGCGATCCCCGACGGGACTTGCGCCGCGCGCGACCCGAGGAGCGCAGGCAGCGCGATGACCGCGAGCCAGCTGGCCTTGTAGATGAGCTGGACGAGCAGGACGGCGGCGAAGGCGCGCGGGAAGAACAGGCCGCCGAGCGAGAGCACCGCGATCGCGGTCCAGAACGCGCCGACGACGCGGACGGGTTGGCTCGCGGGATCGAGCGGGGCCTGCCAGACGGTGCGGAGTGCGCCGGCACCACCGAGGAGGGAGGAGAGCCCGACGGCACCGGCCACCAGGACGTTCGCGGCGAAGACGAACCGGATGGCGTTCACGCGTGGGTCGCCTCGAGGGAGTGGGTGCTCACGCCGGGAGAACGCGTCGCCGCGATCGGTCCGTTCCCTGCGAACGCGGCGGGGCGGTCGGTGTGCGGCCACCGTCAGGGGCTGCCGCGGATCCCCACGCCGCCGACCGGCTCCGTCACGATGTGGTCCTGGAACGCCGCGATCAGCGGGCGCGCCTTGGCGATGGCTGCCTTGACGCCCGGCAGCGCCAGCGAACGCTGGTGACTCTCGGCATCGTCCCACACTTCCGTCACCCAGATGGCATCCAGGTCCTTCGGGTCACGCGCGACGATGTAGCTGAGGCAGCCGGGCATCGCATCGGCGCCCTCCAGCAGGATGGACACGAGGGCGTCGCGCTGGCCCGTCACGGCGCTGAAGCGCCCGATCAATCCGTACATGCGCTTTCTCTCCGGTGAGTGGTGATGACGAGGTCGAATACCCGCGTGGGCACGGCGCGCCCGTGGCCGCGTCTGCGAAGGGATCGCTCCCCACGGCGCTCGTCGGCGACGGAGACCCGAGCCGCGGGGGAGCGTGTCGAGTCGCCGTGAGAGCCGGTGCTACCCCGGCAGGCCGTCGGCACCTGCGCTCGCCAGCGCGCCGCGCACGGATGGCAGCGCCATGACGGCCACCGCGAGGACGCCGCCGGCCCAGCAGCCCCACAGCGGCAACGAGCTCATCTCGTAACCGCGCGGATGGAACTCCGGGAAGTACCACCCGCGGAGCACGACCCACGCGAGCCCCGCGCCAACAGCGAACAGCGCCGGCGCGATGAGCGCCCGGGCACGCGGCGCCACGAGCGTACCGGCCACCACGAACACGAAGGCCTCGAGCGCGAGGCGGATGGCTTGCTGTCCATCCAGCGGAAGGGCCGCCTCGAGCGTCACCTGGCCGATGCGCGCCTCGAGCCACCCCTGGACGCCGCGCGACGCCACACCGGTCGCTCCGCACGAGCCGACGGCAGCCAAGGGTAGGAGCATCCAACGGATCGTGCGCGCGCTTGGCATGCGATCGTTACCGGTCTCGTCGCCTGGAGGTCAGGACACGCCGCGGCCACCTCGGCACGCAGCGATCGGTCACCAGCCGAAGTCAGGTTCCCGCGGCCGGGATCAGCCGCACCTTCGCTCCCACGCGGCACCCTCCAGCACCGCGCCGAGCACTGCCCCCGCCACCGCGAGTTCGAGCAGCGGAAAGTCCTGCATGCCGGAACGGAACGTGGCCACCCGATACACAACGCGCACGAGGACCACGGCGAATCCGACGCCACCGACCACGAGGAAGCCGCCGATCGCGCCGCGAAGGACGGCCCCGCGCTTCGACCCGTCGCAGCTCGTGGCGAAGGGCGATGGACCGTGCACGGCTCCGAACTCGGTCGGCGCTGGCGCGCCGAACCGGGAGGGCAGCAGCGCCTGCGCGCCGAGATTCGGCGCGAAGAGGACGAGCAGCCCGATCACGTGAAGCCAACCTCGCATTCCCCGCCTCCGATGCACGACCATCGACTCAGGTGCGGCGCCACCGGCGCCGCCACCAATACCCGGCTGTCCGCACCAACTATCGTTGGACGCACAGGGGGCGGCAAGGCGCGCACAGCAGCGCTGGCCCCCCGGAACCGCATCGCTGGCTGCGGCCGTCGGCGGCGAGCGTCACTTGGCGGAGTCGCGCCCGCGGATCCGCTCGCGCACGACCTGAATGGCGAACCACAGGGGGCCGCCGGAGTCGGCCAGGAGCAGCGCCACCGCCGTCGCGTTGATCCATGCGGACTCGAGGGATCGCAGCGTGACTGCCCACGCACCGAGCACGAGCGCTGACCCGACGAGCGGCACGCCGGATGCCCACCGGAAGGACGCAGCGGAGCGGCCGCGTGCGCGATGGAGCGGATACCTGACCCAGCTGAGATAGGCGTTGAGCGCACAGATCAGCCCACCGCTCGTGAACAGCACCCATGCGATCATTCGAAGGGCATCTCGCCGGCGTCAGGTCGTGCCGTGGCCGCTCAAATAGGTCTCGGCGGCAGGGCCGCCGCAAGACTGGCCGTACCCATCACGAAGCGGCTCGGCCGCCGCTTCCTGCGTACGGGCAGCGGGCACCATCCGCCGTCCGGTGATGCGCGCCGCGAACCGAGCGGCCCTCAGGGCGTCCGGCGTGTGGTGCCGCCGAACGGGGCGAGACTGTCACGCAGCGCGAGCCACAGGCGGCCCGCGCGCGAGCCGGGCTGCAGCTCGCGTTCGCCGGCATCCAGGCTCACGACCAGCTCTCCGGGACGTGTCGTGTCCACGCAGACATCCGGCCAGCCACGCGTCTGGTACCAACCCGTACTGTCGGTGGGCGCCATGCCCCAGTGCGGCGTGCACTGCGGCGACGGAACCGGCCTCGAGTCGAGTCCGTGCGCGAGTGAGATCCGCTCAACCACGCCAACGACCCGGGCGCGCACGGTGGCCTCTTCGGCGTTCGCGCTCGACGCGGACGGCACGGTGATGTTGTGCCAGTACCCAGGACACGACGTCCCCAGCAGGAGCACACCCAGGAGGGAGACGGACAATCGCTTCATCATCCACCTTCCGTTGGCCATGGCCGCAGCCACTGCAGTGAGGAGGGTTGGGCGGGGCGAGCGGAGGCGATCCCAGGTCATCGGCGGGGGCCCCGCCGAACCCATCCGCACCCACGGCCTTCGGCAGCGAGCGTCGCTAGCCGGTGCCTTGTCCAAGTGCGGCGAGTGCGTCCTGCAGGGACTGCAGGCGCCCGCGCGTCGTTGGATCAGCGTTCGCGATCCCGACCGCGAGGACGGGACGCGGGCCAAGAGCACGGACGCACGCGTCCACGGCGGACTCCAACGGTTGCTCGCCGCGCAAGTATGCCATCACCAGGCGATCCATCGCGACCACCACCGGGTCCGGTGGGACCGCACTGCGTTCGGCATCGAGCACGTACCCCTCCGTGGTCCCGCGTGCGTCAGGCCAACCGGTGCGTCTGCCGTGAACGCTGGAATAGAACGCGGGGGTGGCGCGGTCGCCAGACCGAAGGGTCCCGCTCGCCCGGGCGACCGCCCCAGCCGCGCGCGCGGGGCGTGCCTACGCCGCGACGAAGGCATCGTACCACCGGTCGAGCTGCCGGACGTGCAGCGTCCGCCGCGCCTCTCTGACCGAATTCACGTAGGCCGCCGGCACACCGTGGAGCACGAGCAGGTGGACCGCGACCGATCGGATGGCCTGCGGAGATGGTCAACCGTGGCGCTGCGCCGCGTACGCGTCCAGTAGGAGGGCGCATGGGTGGTGTGGCCCCGTCGACACCGTCGTCAGGTGCCGCGGCGACCAGACTTGGCGGAGGTCGACTGCGGCTTGATCCGCGGCGCCGGTCCGCGGGCTGGCCCCGGCGTCGCGGGCGGTGCTCCCCCCACGGCCTTGGTGGGACGCGGTTTGGCCGAGAAGTCTGGAATACCGCGCCGACCGTTCTTCGCCATGGGACCGATTTCTCTCCGAGGGTCGACGCGCGCCCGGTCGAGCTGCCAATGCGCTGTGCCGTGGCCGTTCAAGTAGTCTCGGCGGCGGGGCCGCCGCAAGCCTCGCCGGGCTTCGTCACGCGACGGCCCTGCCGCGCGTCCCGCGCACGGCCATCGGCCACCGGCCGTCGTCGTGCAGCACCGCGCACCGATCCGTGCCTACCGCGAGTTCCGCCGCACCTCGTCCCGGATCCAGATGAGCCACGGGTCGTCGGTGCCCCGTACCTGCTCATTCACGGGCTGGAGTGGCTCCCAGTACGGGTTGAGCCGCCCTCCCGGCTCTTCCGCGAGCAGCAGGAGCACATACTCGCCATTCGCGCGATACTGGTAGCTGAAGCACTGTCCCGAGAGCGCCGACCGTCGCGGCCACACGTACGGCACCGAGTCCTGATTGAACTCATCGCCGCCGTCGAGCCGCCCCTGGACTTCCAGGTTCGGCGGAACGGCCGTGCCCCGCACCACCTCGAGGACCGAGAAGCGCACGACGGACGAAGGACCGAGCGGGAACAGCGAGTCCGCGTCCGTGCCTCGGCGCTCGGAGAGCGCCCGTGCATGCACGATGGCATCGGCGCGCGCAACGGTGCGCCGGGTGAGCGCGACCCCTCGTGGCAGGCGATCGACGACGGAGCAGCGCCGCCCGGCGTCGGACGCGCCAAGCACCGAGACGGCGAGCACCGCCGCAAGGAGGACTCTCAGGATCATCCGGACCGGT
>CAZPJF010000159.1:0-8127 GCA_964586095.1 uncultured Gemmatimonas sp.
CCGACCTGCGCGAGCGGGTGGAGGACGTCGTGCTCGCCCGGCGCCCGGACGCCACGGAGCGGCTCCTCGCGGTGGCCGACGACGCGAAGGGGCAGGCGCAGCGCAGGAAGGTCGACCTCTCCTGGCGCGAGGCCCCCGTGACCGAGCGGCTGGTCCACGCGCTCGTGCACGGCGTCGCCGACTTCGTGGTGGAGGACACCGAGGAGGCGCGCAAGCTGTACGACCGCCCGATCGAGGTGATCGAGGGGCCGCTGATGCAGGGGATGAACGTCGTCGGCGACCTCTTCGGCGCCGGGAAGATGTTCCTGCCGCAGGTGGTGAAGTCGGCGCGCGTGATGAAGCGCGCGGTCGCGCACCTCATCCCCTACATCGAGGCCGAGAAGCTCGCCAACGCCGACACGCGCGCCAAGGGGAAGGTCCTCATGGCGACCGTGAAGGGCGACGTGCACGACATCGGCAAGAACATCGTGGGCGTGGTGCTGCAGTGCAACAACTACGAGGTGATCGACCTCGGCGTGATGGTGCCGGCGGGCCGGATCCTGGAGGAGGCGCGCCGGCACGCGGTCGACCTGATCGGCCTGTCCGGGCTCATCACGCCCTCGCTCGAGGAGATGGCCTTCTTCGCCGGCGAACTCGAGCGCGAGGGCTGGACGATCCCGCTGCTCATCGGCGGCGCGACGACGAGCAAGGTCCACACCGCGGTGAAGATCGCGCCCCACTACGCGGGCCCGGTGGTGCACGTGCTCGACGCCTCGCGCGCGGTGGGCGTCGCCGGCGCGCTCCTCTCCGACGGGCTGAAGGCGCCGTTCGTGGCCGAGGTGCGGGCCGAGTACGAGGAGATCCGCGTCTCGCGCGCGGCGCGGCAGCGCGACGTGAAGCGGCAGTCGCTCGAGGCGGCGCGCGCCAACCGGCCCCGGCTCTCGTGGGAGGGGGTGGTGCCGCCCACGCCGAGCTTCGCCGGGGTGCGCACCTTCGACGACTTCCCGCTCGGGGAACTCGTGCCGCGGATCGACTGGACCCCGTTCTTCCAGACGTGGGAGCTCGCGGGCGCGTACCCGGCGATCCTCGAGGACCCGACGGTGGGCGAGGCGGCGCGCAACCTCTTCCGCGACGCGCGGGCGATGCTCGAGCGCGTGGTCGACGAGCACTGGCTCACGGCGCGCGCGGTGGTCGGGTTCTTCGAGGCCCACTCCGACGGCGCCGAGGACATCGTCCTCGCGAACGGCACGACGATCCACACGCTCCGGCAGCAGATGGTGAAGAACGACGGCCGTCCCAACTACGCGCTCGCCGACTTCGTCGCGCCGCGCGAGGCGGGGGTCACCGACTGGCTCGGGGCCTTCGTCGTCACCACCGGCATCGGGCTCGAGGAGCGCGTGGCCGCGTTCAAGGCGGCGCACGACGACTACTCGGCGATCATGCTCACCGCGCTCGCCGACCGGCTCGCCGAGGCGTTCGCCGAGCGGCTGCACGAGCGCGTGCGGCGGGAGCTGTGGGGTTACGCGCCGCAGGAGCACCTCGACAACCAGGCCATCATCCGGGAGCAGTACCAGGGGATCCGGCCCGCGCCCGGGTACCCCGCCTGCCCCGACCACACCGAGAAGCGGACGCTGTTCGACCTGCTCGACGCCGAGCGGAACGTCGGCGTGCACCTCACGGAGAGCTTCGCGATGCTCCCCGCCTCGGCGGTGAGCGGCTACTACTTCTGGCACCCGCAGGCGCAGTACTTCGGCGTCGGGAAGATCGAACGGGACCAGGTGGAGGCATACGCGGCGCGGAAGGGGATGTCGCTGCGGGACGCCGAACGGTGGCTCGCGCCGGTGCTCAACTACGACCGGGCGGCGCGCTGAGCGAGGGCAGCCGCGGCCGCGATCCGCGCGACGCGGCGCACCGGGATTGTGAGCCGCGTCACACTGGAGCGGTCTCGCGTTGCGGAGTCGGAGGGGACGTCTAGTTTGGGAGCATCAGGGTCGTCCTCCCCCACGCGCACCCTCGCCGATGCCCCAGACCGACCTTCGCAACGTCCTGCTGGTCGAGGATGACGCCGCCGTGCTCCGCGCGTCGGCCTTCGTGCTCGACCGCGCGGGCTTCGGCGTCACGGCCGTCGAGGATGCCGAGTCCGCGCTCCGCGCGCTCGGCGAACGCCCCTACAGCGTCATCGTCTCCGACATCCAGATGGAAGGGATGAGCGGGCTCGACCTGCTGCGCGTGGTGCGCGAGCGCGATGCGGACATCCCGGTGATCCTCATGACCGGCGGTCCCTCGCTGGCGACGGCGATCGAGGCGATGAACCACGGCGCGTACCGCTACCTCCTCAAGCCGGTCGCGATCGACGAGTTGCTCGACACGGTCACGCGCGCGTCGCTGCTGAGCGACCTCGGCCGCCTCAAGCGCGAGGCCCTCGCACTGCAGCAGCAGGCGAACCTCCCCGTGCACGACCGCGAGAAGCTCGACGCGGCCTTCACGCGCGCGCTCGGCCAGCTGCACATGGTCTACCAGCCCATCGTCTCCATGAAGCGACGGGCGACCGTCGGGTTCGAGGCGCTCGTCCGGTCGACGGAGCCGACCATGGAACAGCCGGCGGCGCTGTTCGACTCCGCCGGGCTGCTCGGCCGGCAGCCCGAGCTCTCCCGCGCGATCTACGCGAGCATCGCGGCCGGCGCGGCGTCGGTGCCGGAGGGGCTGATGCTCTTCGTGAACGTGCACCCCCCCGACCTGCTCGACCCGTCGCTCCACGGTGCCGGGTCGCCGCTGGCGCCGCACGCGCATCGCGTGGTGCTCGAGCTCACCGAGCGGGCGTCGCTCGACCGGCTCGGCGACATCGGCCCGATCGTGGCCGGCCTGCGCCGCCTCCGCTACCGCGTGGCCGTCGACGACCTCGGCACCGGCTACGCGGGCCTGTCGAGCTTCACGCAGCTGAGCCCCGAGTTCGTGAAGCTCGACCGCTCGCTCGTCGCGGGGATCCACCAGCATCCGACCAAGCAGCGCGTGGTGGGGGCGATGTTCCAGCTCTGCGCCGACCTCGGGATGCAGGTGATCTCCGAGGGCGTGGAGGCGGTGGAGGAGCGCGACGCGCTGGCCGGGCTCGGGGCCGACCTGCTGCAGGGCTACCTGATCGCGCGGCCGGCCCGCACGCCCGTGGAGCCGGCGCTCCGGCCCTGACCGGATCGGCTATCTTTCGGCACCGGCAAGCCCTGCGAGCCGTCCCCCGAACCGCCTGGCCGATGTCCCTCGACACCACCCTCGCCCGCCCCGCCCTCACCACCCTCTCCGACGACGAACTGGCCTTCCGCGACGCGGTCGCGGAGTTCGCGCGCGGCGAGGTCGCCCCGCGCGTCCAGCCGATGGAGAAGGACGCCAAGCTCGACCCCGCCCTCATCAAGGCCTACTTCGAGATGGGGCTGATGGGCATCCAGGCCCCCGAGCAGCACGGCGGCGCCGGCGGGTCGGTCATGATGGTCACGCTCGCCGTGGAGGAGATCTCCAAGGTCGATGCGGCCGCGGCGATCATGGTCGATGTCCAGAACACGCTCGTGGCCAACCCGCTCCTCTCGGCGGCGACCCCCGAGCAGCTGGCGCGGTGGATGCCGCGCCTCTGCGGCGACACGGTCGGCGCGTACGCGCTCTCCGAGGCATCGAGCGGCTCGGACGCCTTCGCGCTCCAGACCCGCGCGACGCGGACCGATCGCGGATGGAAGCTCTCGGGGCGGAAGCTCTGGATCACCAACGGGGCCGAGGCGGGGCTCTACATCGTGTTCGCCAACACCGACCCGTCCAAGGGCTACAAGGGGATCACCGCCTTCGTGGTGGAGCGCACGACCCCGGGCTTCAGCGTGGGCAAGAAGGAGGACAAGCTCGGGATCCGCGCGTCGAGCACCACGGAGCTGATCCTCGAGGAGGTCCTCGTGCCCGACACCGACGTGCTCGGGCCGGTGGGCCAGGGCTACAGGCTCGCGATCCAGGCGCTCAACGAGGGGCGCATCGGGATCGGCGCGCAGATGATCGGCATCGCGCAGGGTGCGCTCGCGGCGGCGGTGGCCTACCTCAAGGAGCGGCAGCAGTTCGGCAGGCCGCTCGCCGAATTCCAGGGGATCCAGTTCCAGGTGGCGCAGGCGGCGACGGAGCTCGAGGCCGCGCGGCTCATGGTCTACAACGCCGCGCGGATGAAGGATGCCGGCGAGGACATCGCGCAGTCGGGCGCGATGGCGAAGCTCCTCTCGTCGCAGGTGTGCGAGCGGGTCACGTCGCTCTGCGTGGAGCTCTTCGGCGGGTACGGCTACACCAAGGACTACCCGGTGGAGAAGTTCTACCGCGACGCGAAGATCGGGACGATCTACGAGGGGACGTCGAACATGCAGCTGGCGACGATCGCGAAGGGCGTGCTGCGCTGAGCGGGGGGGCGGTCAGCGCCGCATGATCGCCCGCACGTCGTCGTCGAGCTGCGCCGCCGCCCGGCGCGCGGTCAGCGCCGAGACGCCCACGAACACGAGCATCGACGCCACGAGCGCGAGCCCGGTGACGGTCAGGCCCGTGGGCAGGGTCATCGCCTTGAGCCAGACGGCGGACTCCAGCCCCAGCGTGAGCACGAGGCCGGTCGCGATGGACGCGAGCGCGCCCTCGCGCGTGGCCCCCTCCCAGTTGAGGCCGATCGCGAGGGCCGGCACGAGCGTCGACGCGAAGAGGCCGTAGCCGAAGATCCCGAGGAAGGCGACGAGCGTGCCCGAGCGCTGCGCGAGGAGCGCGCCGGCGACGCAGAGGACCACGGTCCAGGCGCGTCCGCGACGCAGCAGCCGCGCATCCTCGGCGGCGGCGCGCGCCGGCGCCGGCGACGACGGCCCGGCGTCGCCGGGCGCGGCGGACCCGCGCCCCGGCCCGAACGCCCTCGGCAGGTCGTGCGTGACCGCCGCCGCGCCGATCGAGAGGAAGCTGCTCACCGTGCTCATGATGGCCGCGGCGACGCCGGAGAAGACGAGCGCCGCGACGACGCGCGGCACCTGCGTGAGGAGGAAGAAAGGCGTCGCGTCGTCCGGCCGCGCGAGGGCCACGGCATCGCCGCGCGCCACCATCGCGCGCATCGCGAGGCCCACCCCCACGAAGAGCAGCTGCGCGAGCAGCATCGCCACGGTCATGAGCACCGGGTACCAGCGCAGGCGGCGCGGGTCCTTCAGCATGTAGTACTTGTGCGCGATGTGCGGCTGGCCGAGCGAGCCGACGGCGAACACGAAGAAGAACGAGAGCGCCACCATCGCGCCGCGCGCGCCCCACGGGCCCATGAGCGACGGGTCGACCGCTTGGATCGCGCGCGTGATCGCCGCGAGCCCGCCGCCCGACTCGAGCGCGAACACGAAGACGATCGTCGACGCGACCGCCATGAGCGTGCCCTGGAACACGTCGGTCCAGATGCCGGCGAGGATCCCGCCGCCGGCGGAGTAGGCGAGCAGGACGGCCGTCCCCGCCCAGAGCGCGGGCGTGAGCCCGATGCCGAGGATCGCGTCGACGACCACGCCGAGCGCGAGGATGTTGGTCCCGACGTACCCGACGATCCCGACGAGGATCGCGACGGCGCTGAGGCCCTGCGCCGCAGGCGAGCGGTAGCGCGCGCCGATCGCGTCGGGGACGGTGACGAGCCGCCGCGCGGCGCCGAGCAGCCGCATCCGCTTGCCCAGCACCCAGGCGCCCAGGGTGTTGGTGAGCGATGCGGGGAGGATGATGAAGACCGCCGTCATCCCGATGCTGTACACGAGCCCGGGGCCGCCGATGAACGCGAAGCCGGAGAGCGTCGACGCCATGGCCGCGATCGCGAACGGCACGAGGCCGATCGACCGGCCCGCGACGAAGAAGTCCTCGGCGGTCCGCGTGCGCCCGGTGGCCCACCAGCCGATCGCGGCACAGGCGAGGAAATAGGCGATCCCGACCGCGACGATCATGGGGCGGGCGATCCATCGGACGCGTCCGCACCGTCCGGCAGCACCTCGCGATCGAACGCCGACGCGTACGCCACCGGCAGGACGACGAGCGGCACGAGGCCGACGAGCAGCAGCAGGAGGGCCGTCGGACGCGGGAGGCCGAGGAGGAGCGGGGTGGCCGCGTCCGGAGGGGGCGAGGCGAGCGGCAGCACGAGCCCGAGCGCGACGCTCGCGAACGCGACCGCCGCGGCCGCGTGCAGGCGCGGCGTCGCGCGACCCCCGCGCGCGGCGCCCAGCACGGCGAGGCCTGCGAGGACGGCAGTGGAACCGAGCGCGAGCCAGAAGGGCGCGACCGCCGCGGCCACGCCGGCGGCGGTCGCGGCGTACGACGCGGCGACCGCGAGCAGCCCGACGACGAGGAGCGAGAGACCGAGGCGCGGCATCCGCGAAAGTTCGCGGGGGCGCCGCGTCTCCCGCTACGGGAGGCGGTAGCGCTCGATCGACTGCACGCCGTCCTCGCCATCCGCCACCACGTACACGCCGCGACGTCCCACGACGACGACGCGCCGGTCGACGCCGACCTCGACCTGCCGGACGCGGCGTCCGCTGCCGTCGAAGACGTCGTACCGGCGCGGCCGGCCGGGTTCGGCCGGCATCCCCACCCAGATCGCGCCGTCGGCGGCGGCGAGCACCGCGCCCGCATCGAACGGCGGATGCGTCGCGGCCCACTCCGTGGTCCCCACCATCCGCTCCACCTCGGCCGCACTCGGCAGCGGCGCACGTCCCATGCCCCCATTGGGACCGCGGCCACTCTCCGCCGACCCCGCATGGAACTCACGGATGAACCGCCGCCGGTCCTCGGCCGTGACCGGACGCGCGGTCGTCGGCAGGCTCGGTCCGATGCGTGGTGCACGACCGGGCGCATGGAACTCCACGCGGTAGGGCGAGGCGCGCACGATCGCGAGTCGGCCATCGGGGAGCACGGTCCAGGCATCCTGGGCCGCGTACCCGACGATCGGGATCCGCGGCTGCATCGCGGGCGAGCGGTCCTTCCGGTAGCGCGTGCCCTGCACGACGGCGACGGTCACCACCGCATCGCCGCGGCCGTCCCATCGCACGATCCGAACCGAGTCGTCGGGGAGGGAGCGCTCGCGCTCCGCCCACGCCGGCACCGCGTGATAGAGGCACCCCTCGTCGTCCGTGCCGCGCACGCCGCCGCGCCCGGGCTGCTCGGCGAGGATCGACCGCACGGCGCGCCCGCTGGGCGCGAGCACGGTGAGCCGGTTGTTGCCGTAGTCGAGCAGGAGCGTGGAATCGGCGCGCAGGGGCACCAGGCCCATGGGGAGGCGGAGCTCCTGCGGCCCCGGCCCTTCGCGCATCACGTCGCGCACGCTGCCGGCGGCGAGGTCCACCAGCGCCACGCGGTTCTCGATCCAGTCGGCCACGAGGAGACGGCCATCGGCCAGCTCGCGGACGCCGCGCACGAACGAGAAGGCATCGGGGAGCACGGCGTCCGGGCGTTCGAGGCGGACGACCTGTGCGCCGAGCGGCGCGGCGAGCGGTACGAGTAGCGGTGCGGATATCGCAGCGACGAGCGCGGTCACCAGATGCGAGATGACGCGCGAGACGATCGGTCCCCCGATCGGTCCCGCGCCAGGTCGCGTGAGCGGCAGCCGGTGGGGAGCGATCGGCGACTCAACGGGAGACGCGGTGTCTCCCGGACCCACGACGTGCGTGCGCGCCATGTGGACCTCGAAGGGGAAGCCAGCACCAGTGCGTCACCTCGGTGCTGCGGCAAGTTGCCTCGCCCGCACCGGGCCGCTTGAACCCGCTTGCCGGTCGCCCGGGAAGAGAAGGGGGCGGAGGCCATCGCGGCCCCCGCCCCTTCGTCGTTCATCCTCCACCCATCATCCCGGACTCACATCGTCGGCCGATTCGCCCCGATGAGCCCATTGAACACGAGCTTGAAGGTGCCGGCCGGCTGGGCGCGGAAGAGCGCCTCCGGTCCGATCAGGCGCACCGTGCCGCGCCCGACCTGCG
Organism: uncultured Gemmatimonas sp.; assembly: GCA_964586095.1. Classification (GTDB taxonomy): domain Bacteria; phylum Gemmatimonadota; class Gemmatimonadetes; order Gemmatimonadales; family Gemmatimonadaceae; genus Pseudogemmatithrix. The sequence goes on from CAZPJF010000159.1 coordinate 7,947, forward strand.
CGTCGGCGGCCGCGACGCCGCCTTCGAGGTAGTTCTGCCCCCACGCCCAGCCGCTGCGCAGCGGCGCGGTGGAGTCGAACCACATGAGCGGCTTCACGCCCTTCGCCATCGCGTCCGGCGCGAGCCGGAACACCGGGCTGTTGTCGAACATCACGATGGCGCGCTTCCCCATGCCGACGGT
>CAZPJF010000160.1:0-7998 GCA_964586095.1 uncultured Gemmatimonas sp.
CCACGGCACCAGCCACGGCACCAGCCACGGCACCAGCCACGGCACCAGCCACAGCACCAGCCACGGCACGCGGCAGGGGAGCTCGGGCCACGGCACGCCGCACGGCGCTGCCGGGAAGCCCGCGGCGCCGTCGGGCGACCATCGCGGGCCCCGCCGCGGTGGCCGCGGGCGCGGCCCGGCCGGGCCTCGCGGCACCGGCGGCTCGTCGTCCGGCGGCTCGTCGTCCGGCGGCTCGTCGTCCGGCGGCTCGTCGTCCGGCGGTCACGGGCCCCGGCGGTGACGCGGTCCCGCCGAGCGCCCTAACGCTGGAGGGGGACTCGGCGTTTACTCTGCGCGCGGGCCTCGGGCCCGCGGTCAGACCACTCTTGGGAGGAACGATGCGGGCGATGCGGATGCTGGTGGCGGCGGCGGTGGTGCTGGTGGCCTCGACGGCTTCGGCGCAGGGCGGTCAGGGCATGGGCCCCGGGGGGAACCGGGATCCACAGGCGATGCAGCAGCGGCAGAACGAGATGCTCTTCAAGGACATCACGCTCACCGACGCGCAGAAGGCGAAGATCGACACGATCCAGACGAAGGCGCGGGAGGAGCAGCGCACGCTGATGCAGGGCGGCGGGATGCAGGACCCGGCGACGCGCGAGAAGATGATGGGGATCCGCCAGAAGCAGATGGCGGACATCCGCGCGGTGCTCACGGCCGAGCAGCAGGCGGTGTTCGACAAGAACGTCGCGGCGATGCCGATGGGCGGCGGTCGTCGCCCGCCGTCGTCGCGCTGAACGCCCGGCGCGGCGACCGCGCCAGGTCCACGCAGGACGGACGGGGTGCCGGCGTGGCCGGCACCCCGTCGCCCGTACCGTGGCCTCAGGGTCGCGGGTCGCTCCGCAGCATCCCGTAGCTCGCGAGGTCGCGCGGGATGCCGTCGCGCCAGACCACGCCGCGGTGCGCGCCCTCCGGTGACATGCCCGCGTTCTTCATCACCTGGCCGGAGGCCGGGTTCTCGAGGAAGTGGTGCGCCTCGATGCGGTGCAACGCGAGGTCGTCGAAGCCGAACGCGATGAGCCGCCGCAGCGCCTCGGTCGCATAGCCCTTCCCCCACTCCGGCGCAGCGATCCAGTAGCCGGCCTCGGCGCGGCGGTGCGCCAGGACGAGCCGGAGCCCGATGCCGCCGACGAGCGCGCCGTCGTCGCGCCGGGTGATCGCGAAGGTCGCGTCCTTTCCCGCGACCCAGCCGGGCTGCCGCTTGGCGATGAACTCCTCGGCCGCGCCCGGGGGATACGGGTGCGGGACGGTGAGCGTCTGCCGCGCCACGGCGGGGTCGGCGAGGTAGCGCGAGACGGCGGGCGCGTCGGCCGGCACGAACGGACGGAGGACGAGCCGGTCGGAGGCGAGGCTCGGCTGCGGGCGGTCGAATGGCGTGGCGTCGGACATGACGGAAGATGCGCGAATCGCGCGTCGCGGGCGACAGGCGTAGATTCCCCGCGATGACCGCGCCCGTGGACCTCCTCGCCATCGGCCCGCACCGCGACGATGTGGAACTCCTCTGCGGCGGCGTGCTCGTAAAGCATGGCCGCCGCGGCCACCGCACCGGGATCCTCGACCTGACGCAGGGGGAGATGGGCACGCGCGGCTCGGCGGCGCTCCGGGCGGCGGAGGCCGAGCAGGCGGCCGCGGTCCTCGGCGTGGCGCTGCGGCGCAACCTGGAGCTCCCCGACGCCGGGATCGAGAACACCGCCGAGACGCGGCGGCGCCTCGCGCGGGTGCTCCGCGAGCTGCGCCCGCGGGTGGTGATCGCGCCGGCGCCGCGCGGCCGGCATCCCGACCACCGGGTCGCCGCGCAGCTCGTGCGCGATGCCTGCTTCCTCGCCGGGCTCGCCAAGCTCGATCCGGGCACGCCGCCGCACCGGCCGACCAAGGTCCTGCACGCGATCGCGTACCGCGAGGATCCCGTGAAGCCGACCTTCGTGGCGGACATCACCGAGGAGTTCGAGACCAAGCTCGCCGCGATCAGGTGCTACGCGTCGCAGTTCGACGGGACGACGCAGGCGGGGGAGGTCTACCCCAACGGGGAGCCGCTGTACGACATCGTGCGGCACCAGGCGGCGCATTATGGCTCCCTCATCCGCTGCCGCTACGGCGAGCCCTTCCTCACCACCGAGACGATGCGCGCGGACGACCTCCTCGCGCTCGAGGTATCGACCTTTTGAGCGCCCCCCGCGAGATCTCCTATCCGACCTACCTCGAGCTCGAGACGCTGCTCTCGCTGCAGCGCCCGCAGAGCACGCCGGAGCATCCCGACGAGCTGCTGTTCATCGTGGTGCACCAGGCGAGCGAGCTCTGGTTCAAGGTCCTGCTGCACGAGTTCGACCAGCTCATCGCGCAGCTCGGGGCGGGCGACGCGCAGGCGTCCCTGACGACGATGCAGCGGATCAACACGCTCGTGGACCTCGTGGCGCACGAGCTCTCGGCGCTCGACACGCTCCCGCCGCAGCGGTTCATGCAGTTCCGCGGCTACCTCGGGAGCTCGAGCGGCTCGCAGAGCGCGCAGTTCCGCTCGATCGAGGCCACCAGCGGGCTGCGCGAGGCGCACTTCATGGCGGCGCTCAAGGAGCATGGCCCGCTGCCGCCCGTGGTGGCGCGCGCGCTCGAGCGGCCCACGCTGCAGGCGCTCTTCCTCACGCTGCTCGAACGGCGCGGCCTCACGCTCGAGGACATCTACCGGGACCCGGCCCACGGGCTCCTGCTCATGCTCGCCGAGGCGTTCCTCGCCTACGAGCAGGGCTTCGCCCGCTGGCGGTTCCTGCATGTGCAGCTGGTGGAGCGGATCATCGGGCCCGACACGGGGGGCACGGGGGGCACCCTCGGCGCGCGCTACCTGGCCAAGACCATCAGCCAGCGTTTCTTCCCCGAGCTCTGGGCCGTGCGGGCGCGGCTCTACGGCGCGCGGTGAGCGCGGCGCCGTGAGCAGGCCGCGGCGCGTGCGGGGCCGGCCCCGATGACGGCGGGCTGGCATGACATCTCCGTCCGCTTCGATGCGGACACGCCGCCCTGGCCCGGCGACACCGCCTGGAGCTGCGGCTGGGCGTGGTCGTTGGCCGCCGGGGCGAGCGTCAACGTGTCGTGCGTGAACGGCAGTCCGCACGTCGGCACGCATGCGGACGCGCCGCTCCACGTCCGTGCCGACGGCGCGGGCGCCGACCGCCTGCCGCTCGCGCCGTTCCTCGGCGAGGCGCACGTCGTCGACTGCAGCGCCCTCGCGGGCGCGATCACGCTGGACGCCCTCGCCACCCGCGGCATCCGGCCCGGCGTCGCACGGCTCGTGCTCCGCACCGGGCGGTCCGTCGCCGAGGGCCGCTTCCCCGAGGCGTGGCCGGCGCTCGCGCCCGAGGCGGCGGCGGCGCTGGCACGCGCCGGGCTGCGGCTGCTCGCGGTGGACTGCCCGAGCGTCGACGACCGCGAGAGCCAGACGCTCGCGGTGCACCATGCGCTCTTCGGCGCGGGCGCGTTCGTGCTGGAGAACCTCGACCTCCGCGGCGTCGCGGACGGCGCCTGGGAACTCCTCGCGCTGCCGATGCCGGTCGGCGCGATCGATGCGGCGCCGGTGCGCGCGCTGCTCCGGGGCGTCCCGGCGCGGTGACGCGTAGCTTCAACGTCCCTTTCCTCACCACGACCCGACTCATGCCGTCCGTCCGCCCCGCTGCACTCGCCGTCGTCGTGCTCGCCCCGATGCTGCTCGGTGCCCAGGTCCCCGAGCCGCAGCCGCCGGTGGCGCGCGGCACGGTCCAGCGCCCGGGCGTCGTCTGGCCGGACGAGGGGCCGCGCACGTGGGCGCCGCGCCCGACGGAAGCGGCGATCACCGCGAACGACCTGCGCACGCGGCTCTACCAGATCGCCGACGACTCCATGGCGGGCCGCCGGATCGGCGAGCCCGGGAACGCGAAGGTCACCGCCTACATCGCGCGCGAGTTCGAGCGCCTGGGGCTCAAGCCGGCGGGCGATGCAGGAAGCTGGTTCCAGGAGCTCCCGTACGGTGCGCTCGGGTTCGACCGCGCGTCGATGCGACTCACCATCGGCGGCCGGGCCCAGGCGCCGGGCGTCGACTTCGTGCCGACGGCCCCCTCGGCCGCGAACGGCTTCGGCGCGACGGTGGACCTGCGCGGCGTCGAGGCGGTCTTCGCGGGCCGATGGGGCGACACCACGCCGCTCGACCCGGCTCGGTTCCGCGGCAAGGTCGCGGTGTTCCTGAGCGACGCGACCGCCGGCGGCACCCCCGCCGGCAGCGCGCCGCCGAGCTTCGTGAGCTGCGCCGACGTCCCCGACAAGTTCGGCGCGGCGGCCGCCGCGGCGGTCGAGGCGGCGCTGCGGGCGAACCCGCGCCCGGCCCCGGCCATCGGTCCGGTGCGGAGCGCGCCGACGGCCGACACACGCGCACAGCAGGCGGGCGCGGCCGGCGTGCTGGTGGTGGGCCTCGACGGGATGAGCGAGTCGGCGCGGGCGGCGGCCCTCGCGCCGCGGGGGACCATGCAGCCGGCGCGCCTCCCCGGCGCGGACGGTACGGTGGCCGGTGCCACCATCTCGCGCGCCGCCGCGCAGCGCCTGTTCGGGCGGCCGGTGGACGACCTCGCACGCGGCGCGCGGGGCGGACGCGTGAGCGCGGGTTGGCGCCACACGTGGACCCCGGCCGCCGCCCCGGCCCGCAACGTGGTCGCGATCCTTCCCGGCGCGGACCCCGCGCGCGCGGGCGAGTACGTGCTGGTGGGCGCGCACAACGACCATGTGGGCACGACGGGGACCCCGGTCGACCATGACTCGCTCCGCGCTGTGAACACGGTGACCCGCCGGCAGGGCGCCAACGACCCGGCCTGCGTGCCGACCGCCGCGCAGCAGCGGCGCATCGACTCGCTCCTCGCGCACGCGCGCCGGATCCGCGCGCCGCGTGCCGACTCCATCTTCAACGGCGCCGACGATGACGGCTCGGGCACGGCGGTCCTGCTCGAGATCGCGGAGCGCTTCGCGACCGAGCGCCCGGCGCGGTCGATCCTCTTCATCTCGCACCAGGGGGAGGAGGCGGGCCTCCTCGGCTCCCGCTGGTTCGTCGACCACCCGACCGTGCCGCTCGAGGCGATCGTCGCCGCGCACAACATGGACATGCTCGGCAAGGGCCGCGCCGACCAGGTCAAGTTCGGCGGCCCCAACTCGGTCCAGACGCTCGGCAGCCGCCGGCTCTCGCGCGAGTTCGGGGACATCATCGACTCGGTGAACGCGAACTCGCGCGAGCCGATGGCGATCGACCGCAGCTGGGACGTCACGGCCAACCCGATGAACCGCTTCTGCCGCAGCGACCAGGTGAACTACGTCAACCGGGACATCCCGGTCACCTACTTCTCGCTCGGCTACTCGCAGGACTACCATCAGCTGACGGACGAACCGCAGTACATCGAGTACGAGCACTCGGCTCGGCTGGCGCGGTTCATCCACGAGGTGATGACCGCGATCGCGCAGCGGCCCGAGCGGCCGGCGATCGCGGGGCCGGATCCGTCCTACCCCAGCTGCCGCCGGTGAGGACGCGTCCCTCCGCCCCTCCCACTGCGGGACACGAGGCCGTCATGCAGAGCAAAGCCAAGACCGTGGACGCGTACCTCGACGGGCTCCCGCCGGACCGGCGCGCCGCGATGGAGGCGGTCGCCCAGGTCGTCCGTGCGAACGTCGACCGCGACGTGGACGAGGTGATGCAGTACGGGATGATCGGCTGGGTGATCCCGCACCGCGTGTACGCGCCGGGCTACCACTGCGATCCGTCACAGCCCGTGCCGTTCGTGGGGCTCGCCTCGCAGAAGCAGCACATGTCGCTCTACCTGATGGGCGTGTACGGTGACGGCGACGGCAGCCTGGTGCGCTTCCTCCGCGAGTCGTACGCGGCCCGCGGGAAGCGACTCGACTTCGGGAAGAGCTGCCTGCGGTTCCGCCGGATCGAGGAGATCGAGCTCGACGTGGTGGCGGAACTCCTCCGGCGGCTACCGGCGCGCGAGTACCTGGCGCGCTACGTCGCGACGGTCGGCGAGCGCGCGTCGGCGAAGCGCCCCCGCACCGTGAAGGCCCCCGCGAAGAAGCGCTGAGCTACTCCGCCGCCCCTCCCACCCGGCGGAAGCGCGCCCCCTCCGGGTAGAAGGCGCCACCGACGACCTCGAGCGCGTCGCCGGAGAGGCGCCCGATGATGTGGGGCGGCGCGACGCAGCTGAGGAGCTGCCCGATGTGACATGGGAAGTCGATCCGCAGGCGACCCTGCTCGAGCCGCCACGAGAACGAGTACATGTCGTGGTTCGGGGTCCCATCGACGCCTTGGCGCCACCAGATGTGCTGCATCCCCGCGCCGTCGCCGAGCAGCTCGAGCGTGTCACCGAGCAGCCACTGATCGATCTCGGCGATCGGTCGCGGATAGGCGACCGGCTCGCCCGCGATCTCGGTGAGGACGAGCCGTTCCACAGAGCCGTCGGGGCCGGTGGAGGAATCGCACGAGGCGACCGCGGAGGTCGCAAGGATGAGCGGCAGCACGCGGGTCAAGGCACGGCGCACGACGGGGGCTCCAGGTGGGCGGGGAGTGGGACGCCTCGCTAAGGAACCCAGCGTGCGCCGCCCCTGTCAAGCGCCAGGCGTGACCCAGGACGTGCGGCCCCAGCGCGGGCCGGTGCGGGTGCGTACTCCGCATGAGAACCGACCGCCACGCCGCCCATCGCCAGCCCCGAGCACCCCAACATGCCCGTCCGCCGCCCCGGCACCAGCGCCGTCTCCCGCACCGTCCTTCGCGTCGTGCGCCACGCGATCCGCCGAGCGCTTCGCCTCGCCGTACTGCCGTTCCTCGTCTCCCCCCTCGCCGGCGGGCTCGACGCGCAGACGGCGGCTCCCGCCACTTGGGATCCCCAGGCGATCCTCAAGGCGGAGCGCTACGTCCGCCCGCCCGAGGTGATCGAGCGCATCGTGCTCGCCCCGCGCACCGACATCAGCTTCGATACCCCGAGCCACGACCGGCGCTGGTTCCTCCGCACGACGGGCAAGGATCGCGCGACGGTGCGGACCTTCGGGCTGCCGCATCGGTACCTCGCGGGGCTGCAGGTGGACGAGCGCGCGAACCGTGCCCGCTCGCTCACCACGAGCACCCGCACGGGCCTCGTGGTGGTGGACCCGCGCACAGGCGAGTCCAGGAGCCTGCAGGTGCCGGCCGGGGCGTCGGTGAGTGCGGAGGTGTGGTCGCCCGTCGCGCACCAGGTGGCGTTCATCGCGAACTTCCCCGACGCGTCGTACGCCTACGTGGCCGACGTCGCGACGGGCCGCGCGACGCAGGTGAGCCGCACGCCGCTCCTCGCGACGCTGGTCACCGAGCTCCGTTGGACGGCGGACGGCAAGCACCTGCTCGCGGTGCTCGTGCCCGAGGGGCGCGGCGCGATCCCGTCGCACGGCCCGGACGGCATCGAGGACGGTCCGCAGGTGCGACTCACGGGGAAGCGCGCCGTTCCGCAGCCGGTGCACAACAGCCTGCTCGAGGACCCGCATGACGCGGCGGCGCTCAAGTACCACACGTCGGGTCAGCTCGCGCTGCTCGACGTGGCGCGGCGCACGGCGCGCCGCATCGGCCAGCCGGCGATGATCCGCGCCCTGGATGCGTCGCGCGACGGGGCGTACTTCCGCGTGACGCGCATGACGGAGCCGTTCTCGTACCTCGTGCCGATGACGGCATTCGGGAGCGCGCAGGAGCTGTGGGACGCGAGCGGCAAGGTGGTGGCGACGCTGCAGGTGACGCCGCTGCGCGAGGAGCGCGGCGGATTCGGCGGTGGCGCGGGCGGGCCCGGCGGCGCGGGCGCGAGCGACACGGGCAAGAGGAACATCCAGTGGAACCCGGTGGGTCCGGGGCTCGTCTACCTGCAGTCGGTCGTGGTCGCCCCGAGCGGCCCTGGCGGCGCTGGTGGCCGTGGACCGGCCGCGAGCCAGGGCCCCACCTCGGGCGCCGCG